>CAYUEH010000504.1:0-4468 GCA_964442465.1 uncultured Laspinema sp.
GTATAGCCCCAGGCTTCAGCCTGCGGGTTTTGACAGACCTTTAACAACCGGATTCCGTATTACATTCAGGACTCTCTGCAACCCATGATGTCTCAACTCTCGTCAATCTTCATCCTGACTACCCCACTCCTTTTGGGACTCAACTTACTGGGCATCCGGGCGGTTGCGGCTGAACCCGTCCCCTTAACTCATCTGGACCCAGAACCCCCGGAGATCGCCTCCCCGTCCCTGGAACCTCCTGGGGATGAGACGACAAACCTCATGGAACAAATTGAGTTCTATTCCCAAGCCAATTTAGAGTTCGGTCCTTTAGAACAAGTTAACTCGGTTTCCGAACTCACCGACATCAGTCCCACAGACTGGGCCTTCCAAGCCCTCCAGAACCTAGCCTCCCAGTACAATTGTCTCTTGGGATATGGCGATGGAACGTTTCAGGGCGATCGGGCGATGACCCGCTATGAATTTGCCGCCAGTTTAAACGCCTGTCTCGAAGTCATCACCGATCGCATCAGTGAACTCGACTTCAACACCGGCGATCTCGACCTACTCACTCGCTTAACCCAGGACTTTTCTGCCGAACTTGCCACCCTCCGTAGTCGCGTAGATAACCTCGAACTGCGAACCGCTGAAATTGAAGCCAATCAATTCTCTCCCACCACAAAACTTGCCGGTGAAGCCGCTTTCATCCTCGCCGATGCCTTCACCGATGATGCCGATGCCGAAACCGTCTTGAGCAATCGCGTTCGCCTCAACTTCGTCACCAGTTTTACCGGACGAGATAACCTGTTTACTCGCCTAGAAATGGGCAATATCGGCCCCTCCTTTCAGCCCGTCTTAGGCACAAATGAAGGGCGTTTTGCCTTTGATGGTGCCAACAACAACACCGTTACCCTCAACCGCTTGCACTATTTCTTTCCCGTCGGCGACAACCTCAGCGTGCGGATTTTCGCCAATGCTGGAGGGCATCAATTTTATGCCAATACCCTCAACCCCTTCTTAGAATCCGGTGGCGGTGCTACCGGCGCATTATCCCGCTTCGCCGAACGCAATCCGATTTATCGCTTTACCCTGGGCGGTTCCGGTTTAGGCGTTAAATATACCCTCGGCAATAATTTAGAAATTAATGCCGGTTACTTAGCCACTGAAGCCAAAACTCCGATATCAGGGGCTGGTTTATTTGATGGCAACTATTCTACCCTGGGACAGATTGTTTTTGGCAGTCGATTTCAGGTCGGTTTGACCTACATTCATGCTTATGAAGGAACCTCTGCCCCCCGGTTTGGTTACGGTGGAACGGGCACAAATTTAGGGAATCTTTCCCCGGCAGCCCTGAATCCTCTGAGTCCCTCCTTGGGAGCAACTCCCGTCGTTAGCAACTCCTACAGTGTCAATACCTCCCTGCGAATTACTCCGAATTTAATTGTCGGCGGTTGGATTGCCAAAACCAGTGCGCGACTGATTGGATTGGGAGATGCTGATATTTGGAATTATGCCGCTACTGTGGTTTTGCCGGATTTAGGAACTCCGGGTTCTTTTGCCAGCTTAATTGTCGGGGCTGAACCTCATTTAACCGATTTGGATGTACCGGGAAATCCCGATTTTTCTGAGGATACTCCTTTTCATATTGAAGGGTTTTATAAGTATCAAATCACTCCGAATGTTTCCCTAACTCCTGGAGTCATTTGGTTGACTGCACCGAATCAAAATAACGACAATAGCGATGTTTTTATCGGGACATTCCGCACCACTTTTACGTTTTAAATGACCCGAATTCTCAAAGGGGGAAGGTCTCAGAATAAAGCCCAGGGAGGCGGGCTGATCCAACAAGGGCGATCGACTCCGGATTGGGTAGGCGACTTTTTTCGATAAAAACCCAACCCTTCTACATCCGGTCCTCTCCCCGAACTCCCGAGGAGGGGATGAGAGTGGGGTCTCGCCGGGAAGAGATTTCACGACTGGGTATCCTGGGGTTGTCCCCAACTCCGATGCAATTCAGACCAATATCCACCCCAGGATACAGAAAATACCTGAAAATCTGGTATCAATTTGTACGAAAAATTTGGAGGGTTTCAGGTAAGATAAAAAATGCGAAAAAATCTTATTTGTCTCTCTATATATGCGCCTAGAGCAGTTACAAGCTTTTATGGCAATTGCTGATACGGGTAGCTTCCAACAAGCGGCCCGTCGATGCGGGGTCACCCAATCTACAATTAGCCGTCAAATTCAGTCTCTTGAATCAGAACTGGGCTTGCCGTTATTTCATCGCAGCGCTCAGGCCAAATTAACCTTGCCCGGAGAGCGATTTTTCCCCCATGCCCGGAAAATTTGTCAGGAATGGCACAGTGCCCGAGAGGAACTGAGTAATTTATTAGAAGGAAAACAACCGGAACTCTGTGTCGCTGCAATTCACTCGGTTTGTGCCTATTATTTACCTCCTATTTTAAGAAAATTTTGTCGGCAGTATCCAGAGGTTCAGTTACGGGTGACGGCATTAGGAAGCGATCGCGCTTTAAAAGTCCTCAAAGATGGCCTGGTAGATCTGGCGATCGTTATGAATAACCGCCTATTAACCTCTAGTGCAGAAATGGTGGTGGATATTCTCTACAATGAGTCAATTCAAGTGTTAATGGCAGCCAATCATCCCCTGGCTGAATATGACCCGGTACCCTGGCAAGAATTAGCCCGCTATCCTCAAGTGGTCTTTAAAGATGGTTATGGAATGCAGCGGTTGGTTCAAGATATCTTTGCTAAATACAACCTGACTTTACGGGCGGTGTTGGAGTTAAATACTCCCGATGCCTTTCGTGGGGTCGTCCAGGAGGGAGAAATGATCGCCCTATTGCCGGAATCGGCCTTAGTTGAAGCCCGTTGTGACCCGAAATTTGCCATTCGCTCTCTACCCCCGGCAGCTCAAATCGATTCCCCTGGCACCCCCTCCCCATTGAATGGAATTTATCCGACAGTGGCTGGGGATTTGGGTTGGAATCGGCAAGTGGTGATTGTCACAACGAGCGATCGCCTCCAAATTCCCCCCATCCAACACTTTTGGCAACTGGTTCATGACTTTTTGCCCCTCAAAGTGGCATCGGGTTAGGGACTGGAATTCTTGCTCTATTTCTCGGGGTTAATTTTGCCCAGATTCCCCGGGGTTTTTCCCCTTTATTCCCCCTTTATTCCCCCTCTCACTCATGAGTACAGCGTTCACAGAATTTGTTAAAAAAGTCGGCAGTGGTCCCCACACCAGCCAAAACCTCTCCCGTACAGAAGCTGCCGATGCAATGCGGATGATGCTAGTGGGGGAAGCGACCCCGGCACAAATCGGTGCATTTTTAATCGCTCACCGCATCAAGCGTCCGACGGGGGAAGAATTGGCGGGGATGCTGGATGCTTACGACGAAATCGGGCCAAAACTGGGACCGATCGCCACCTCGTCCCCGGTAATGGTCTGGGGATGTCCCTACGATGGGCGATCGCGCACGGCACCTGTCACGGTCCTCAGTGCCATCCTCCTCGCCAGTTACGGTCAACCTGTACTCCTCCACGGCGGCGATCGAATGCCGACCAAGTATGGCATTCCTTTTGTGGAAATTTGGGATACCTTGGGGGTGAGTTGGCGAAAGAGCGACCTCCAACAACTCCAGTCCGTCTTGCAAACCACCGGAGTCGGATTGGTCTATCTTCCCAAACAGTTTCCCGAAGCGGCGAGTCTGATTCCCTACCGGGAACAACTGGGGAAACGCCCCCCAGTGGCCACCTTAGAACTGATTTGGTCTCCCTATAAAGGCGATCGCCACCTCGTCGCTGGGTTCGTCCATCCCCCCACGGAACTGATGTTTCGCGATGCTTTAGGATTACGCGCAGAGTCCCGCTTGACCACGGTCAAAGGATTAGAAGGCAGTTGCGATTTACCTCGGGAACGCACCGCCATTATCGGATATAGCAATCCCTCCGAGACTCCCCCCCCACCTGCTGCCTCGGAGTCTGAGTCTCCCCATGCCGATCCCTTTCACCGCCTGCTGCTGCATCCTCGGGACTACGGATTTACCCCGTCCAATGTCCCGTTCCAATCCGAAGCATTCCCCGCCCAAATGCAAGGCGTCCTGCGGGGTGAACCCAGTGAACTAATGGAGTCTGCCGTCTGGAGTGGGGGGTTTTACCTCTGGCATTGTGGGGTTGCGAGGGACCTCAGCAGCGGCATTGCTCAAGCGAGAGAAGGGTTTAAAAGCGGTCGAGTTGCTGCTAAACTCCAGGAAATTACTCAAGCCGTAAGTTCGCGATCGGTTTTGGATTAGTCATTTGTCATTTGTCATTTGTCATTTGTCCTTTGTCCTTTGTCCTTAAAGCCTAGCCCTGTCAAGGTGTGTAGATTGTAGGGGCGCAAGCATTGCGCCCTCCGGAGGGCGCAATGCTTGCGCCCCTACAAGAACTAACGATTTTTCGTCATTCAATTTACCCCCTTGACAGGCTA
>CAYUEH010000505.1:0-1202 GCA_964442465.1 uncultured Laspinema sp.
GAAGTTGTTACTACGAACGGGAGGATTTAGGGGGGAGACTGGGGTTGTTTTTGAGCGACTGCTTTGAGCTTGGAGTAGAAATCTGAGGAGGTTTCTTTGGGGGTGAATTGGTGGATGGGACTGTTGTGGACGATCGCCTCGGATGATTCCTCCGGATCTGGGTCCTCGATCGCACGGGAAGACTCAGAGGAGGGTACTAGATCGGTGAATGTGGATTTTGGGTGACGGATAGGGTGAAGTTGAGGGCGATCGAGCCAGAGGTCCCCGAGTAAATCATCGGAGTTGGGTGCGATCGCCTCGGTTATCCCTGACGTTTCCGTCTCTGTTGTCTCTGAATTAAGGGTTTGGGAGGGTGAGGCGGATCGAGTTTGGGACGATCTTGGGTCAATGGGGGAGAGTTTGGGTGATAACGGATCGGGTTCCTGGGGACCTGGAGGCGTGGGGATGGGCGCGTTGGAGTCCGGTGAGGGAGAATGCTCTGGGTCCGTGGCGATCGCAGCGGTTTCCAAGGCGGCACTCTCCGAGAGAGGGTAGCGAGATGTTTGGCGTTCCCAGTGTCGGACGTCGGAACTAGGAATCGCTCTGGGGAATACCCCCGTTTGGGATAATTCCGTCAACCCCTGTGTTGATGGCATTTTTTCTGCTGTGTCTGAGTTCCCTTTCCAACCTTTCGGCAGTTGACTGGAGACTAACCGTTCAAATTCATGATTGAAATGATAGAGGGCCTGATTTCGGCGTTTCCAACAGGCTAAAATATGGGTGACGGAGAGGGCCTTATACCGTCCTTGATATAACGCCTCAATGGTGGCTAGACGCACCCAAGCTGCCGGATACTCTAGGAGCCATTCGGCAATCAATTCCCCGGTGCTGTAGCCGCCGAGATCGAAGCTATAGTGAGTCAGCAGTGCCGCTGCACTCTCCGATGCAGTATCGTGGGCCGCTTTGTTCATTGTTGATTGCCTACTGGGTATCCCCAATCTTCTCTACCATGGGTGAGTTTGACCACTCCTGATTGTCTCTCAATCCTACATCTGCGATCGCCCCTAGCAACAGCTTTTGATGTCCCAATCCCGGAAATCCTCCTTTTGCTATCCCCTTGAGATTCTGTGGGTAGAATCCCTGGGGTAACTTTTCCGGTGGGGGATTCCGCCATGCTCTCAAGGGGAGGCGACGACGGTGCGATCGCGTCCCTCTTTTTTGGC
>CAYUEH010000505.1:1302-4462 GCA_964442465.1 uncultured Laspinema sp.
CCCAGTTCTCGCAAGACGGCATCTCCGGCATCATGACCGAAGGTATCGTTAAATTGCTTAAATCGATCCACATCAATCATCACCACTGCCAGCGATCGCTTGGTTCGCAAGGCGCGATGAATCTCGCGATTCAACGATTCTTCCAAGTATCGCCGGTTAAATAACCCGGTCAAGGGGTCGCGAATGCTCTGCTGGTGCAGGGTTTCGCGCAGTTTTAAGTTGGCGAGGGCCAAGGACACCTGTTCGGAAACGGTCCGCGCTAATTGGCGCTTCCCGGGGGTTAAATATTTCTCATCTTCACTGGCTAAGTAGAGCATTCCCAAGGTTTCTCCTTGAGCAATCATCTGCACGCATAGGGACTGGGCGGGGTTGTGATTGGAGTGAATATGTTTGCAGGCTAATCCGGCATTGGTGCGATCGATCCAATGCAGGCGACCTCTGCGCAATGCCCAACAGTCACTCGGGGAAAACAGGGTATGGGTGGGCAGATCATCCCCCCACGTTGTCATCGCTTCTACTAAATTTTTGGACTGATTGAGCATGAATATGGCACCGGAGGTCCCGGGAAATAACGGTTGCAGAAGGTTGTCTAGGGCTTTATACGCCTCTTCTACGCTCAAGCAGGCTTGTAGAAATTCGTTCATCTGTCCGAGCATATCCATCTCTTGGTTTCGCAGTTCCAGTTCGCTGATCCATCCCTTCAGGGTGACATTGGCTTGTTGCAACTCTTCTTCGGCGCGTTTTCGAGAGGTGATATCCGTGGCGGTCCCCAGAATTTGATTGGGTAAGCCTTCGCCATTTCTGGAAAAGACCATATCTCGGCTGATGAACCACCGCCAGCGATCGTGGGCGTCTTTGAGCCGATATTCCATTTCTAGGATTTCTTCCTCTTTCAGGAGGATGCGTTGTTGGAAATGTTCGGTGACCTGGGCTACATCGCTAGGATGCAAAATTTGTTGAAAAATGTTCTCTCCCATTTCCTCAATCTGTTCTGGGGTATAGTCCAAAATTTCCCCAATTGACCGATTTTTATAGACATTTTTTTTCTGCTTTATGTCATAAATGTACAGAATATTTGGAGTTGTCTCAGCGATCCTTTGAATAAATCTTTGACTAGATAGCAGTTCTGTTTCGGCCTGTTTACGCTCTTGAATTTCCCGTTGTAATTGCTCATTGGTTGCTTTTAATTCGGCAGTGCGCTCTTGCACTTTGATTTCTAACTCATCTTTGGCTTTTTGTAATTCCGCTTCGGCGCGGCTGGCGCGGGCGAGTTCGCTTTGCGCTTGTTGAAATAGGGTGGATTGATTGATGGCGATCGCCACCTGGGTTGCCAATTTTTCTAAAAAATCAATTTCTGAATGGGTCCATTTTCTGCGATCGAGACAGTGATGGGCAATCAGCAATCCCCATAATTCTTCCCCTTGCAAAATTGGCACGACTAAGTTAGCCCGAACTTGAAACTCTTCTAAAAACTCGATGTGGCATGGGTTTAAGTTGGCATGGTAAATATCATCGATCGCTTTGGTTTGCCCTTGTTGATACCCGCTTAGTGCTGTGTCCTCAAAGCAAGCATCTTTAATGGTCTTACCCAAAATTGACAGGTGTTTATCCCGTACCGATTCAACTTCGACCTTTCCACTCCACTTCGGGCCAAATTGATAAATAATCACCCGGTCCGTTTTTAAAAGCTGTCTGACTTGGGATACCGTCGTATTCAGAATTTCCTGAAGATTCAACGATTCCCGGATTCTCAGGGCAATTTTATTCAGCAGCCTTTCTCTGGATGCCTGTTCATGGAGCTTATTCGTGCGTAGGTTGACTTCTCTTTCCAGTTGAATATTGCGACTGTGTAGCAATTCGACTTTTTCGGCTTGGAGTTTCCACACTTTTTGTTCTAATCCATGAATTACGCCATAAAGTTGACTGGGGTCAAGGGTTTGCATTAAAATTCCATGGGTAATTATCCCCAGCAGTTCTCCTTGATTCCCACAAATAATTAAGCGTTCAACCTGCCGTCGCTGCATTTGTTGATGAGCAGTCCAGACGGATTCCTGATGGTTTAAACATAACAGGGGTGCACTCATCACATCTCCCACTTGGATCTGCTCTAGGTCGAGTTCTAAATCCATAAAATGCAAAATATCTCGTTCGGTGATCACTCCTACAGGCAAGGCACATGAGGTGAGGTTCATGTCCCCTTGATCCGGTGATGGTTCTATCTTTTCCGTGATAATAATAGAGGCCACTCGGTATTCAGCAATCATCAGAGCCACTTGCAGGAGGGAGGCGGTCGGGGGGATGTGAATGATATCTGTTGCCATCACTTCTTCCACCCGTTTTCCCTTGAGTAAATCTGCGGGTTTAAGCACTCTACGAATGCTATCAAGGGTAACGAGTCCTCGAATATTTCCACTGTCGTTTACCAGGGGAAGATGACGAATTTTATGCCGCCTAAATAGGTTCAAAACTGTAAAAATATCACTAAATTCTGTTTCTTTAATCGTGACCACATTTTGAGTCATGACCTCCCGAACTGTGATGGATCCTAAGTCAATTTTTTCGGCTCCGATTCGGACAAAATCCCATTCGGTTAGGAGTCCAACGAGTTGCTCATCTTCAATCACCAACAGACAGAGTGGCCCGTTCTCTTCTGTTTCCCTGGATTGGACCCAAAGTCCCGAAGGCACAGGACAAGCGTTCTTTTTGGGCAGGATTAATTGCAGTGCCTCGTCCAAGAAGGTGTCTGGTGAAAGGGTGACCAGTTTTCGCTCAATGGCGGTTTCGGGGGATAACGAGGAAATAGGTAAATCTTTAAGCTGCATGACAATTTGTTTGAGAGTAGACATATCAACTCAATAAGTTAATGTTTAAAATACCGGATTCTGTTGACAAATATCAGAGACGAATGTTATACTAATTGTAGCAATATAGTAGTTCTAAATCCGTTGGAGAAGACCCTCACCCCCTCTCCCGTTTTAGGAAAGGGGCTAGGGGTGAGGACACAGATCCAGCAAGGATTGCTATAGCACCTTAAAATTTAATCAAACCGCCTACTTATCTCCATTGTTGGCTATGATAGTAAAAACTGACATCCCTCCTCAGACGGAAGTTTTAAGTGGAATATTCCTCAAAAACAAGTTGAGCAATTGTAGGGTGGGCA
>CAYUEH010000506.1:0-2589 GCA_964442465.1 uncultured Laspinema sp.
CGGAGGCGATCGCAAGCAAGTATGAAGATTCGTTAAACCTAGTCCATCAAGGGAAGTAACCAGGTACAGTTTCAAAAGAAGTGATCAACCGGAAAACAGATCAAAGCATCGAAACCCGGTGGAGCGGATGGCACCCTGGGTTTTTTGCCCTGATGTTGGCCGGAACTCAATCGTTTCTGTACAGAAGTCGAAATCGCTGTCAACTCCCCAACCCTTTCCAGGAAACGGACACAGGAGAAGGGATCCGTGGAATGGTGTGCTTCTATACTTGCCGCTGTATCCAAAAAAGCTAGATAATAAAAAAATCTTCCCGAGTCAGGGGCGGAAAACAGGTGCTGCTACTATGGAAACTTGCGATCGCTATGCATGAACTAACCCTAAAGTGGATTGAAGCCGGTGAGTTCAGAACTCAAACCTTATGGGATAAGCAACCGAGCAAACATCCGGGAACCGTCCGGATCGGTCGCGATCCGACTCGCTGCGATATCGTGTTGCTCCATCCGACTGTTTCTGGGTTGCACGTGGAAATCTTTTATGACCCCCAGAAAAGTCATTTTTATTTGAGAAATCTTCGACCCAGCAATCCGTCTAAAGTAGATGGGCAAATTTTGGCCCAGGGTGAGACGATGTTAACCCAAGGAAGCATCATATGTTTGGGACAAGTCAAACTCAAAGTCATTGCGATTGACCCTCGCTTCTCCCGGAATGTCGCTGTTTCTACCCCAGATGATGATGATAGCGAAGGCTCCATCAGTCAACCGATGCGCCGTCGCCTTCCCCGCAAACCGCTTCCCACCTATGGTTTAAAATGTCCGAATTGCCAGAAGATTTCTCCTAATAAACTCCTCGATTTTGGTTGTCCCTGGTGTGGCACCTCGTTGGACTCTGCTAATAGTGTTTTGATGTCCACTCATGCGGATTGAGGGGAGAGAAAAGAGTTCATCGCATTGGGTGACTAATGCTACCATAACTCGGAAACTTTCCCTGGGAAACCTCTGTGAAAAAATCTGAATCTCCCCTGAATAGCATTTGGCTGTTTCTGATGGTAGGGTCTACCGTGGTTGCAGCAATGCGGGGGACTCTGCCTGAACTGACAGAAGCGGCATTTGAGTCGGCAGCGAATGCAGTGACCCTGGCGATCGGGTTAATTGGGGCTTTAGCCTTGTGGTTGGGAATTCTGCGGGTGGTGGAGGTGGCGGGAGTCATGGAGGCGATCGCCCGAGGGATTCGTCCCTTGATGATCCGACTGTTTCCCGATATTCCCCCGGATCATCCCGCCCTGTCTGCCATTATCTTAAATATCTCCGCCAATGCCTTGGGGTTAGGCAATGCCGCCACTCCCATTGGGCTCAAAGCGATGAACGAACTAAATCGCCTGAATCCAGACCCTGGCACTGCCACCAATGCCATGTGCTTATTTTTAGCCATCAACACCTCCTCGGTGACCATTTTACCCATTGGGGCGATCGCCGTGCGCGCTTCCGCTGGGGCCAGCAATCCTGGGGCCATTATTATTCCTTCCATTATTGCCACCTGTGCCTCAACCACCGTGGCAATTCTGGCGGCTAAATTTCTCGCACATCGGAATCGGGACTCCGATCCAAATCCCCCCGTAATCGTCCCAGAATCGGGCTCAGACACCCCCTCAGAACCCGCAGAATATGCCCAACCCGTTGAACCCTTAGAACCGCCGGGACTGGTGGGACGCTTGTTTTTTGGGGGGTTAATTGTGCTATTTTTTGGGGCAATTCTTTATCGCTTAACCATTGCCGGAACTGCGGGATTAGCCACCACCCAAATCATTGAGGCGATTTCTAATGGGTTGTTACCTTTGGTAATTTGTAGCTTCCTCTTGATTGGCTATTTTCGCGGAGTGAAAGTCTATGAAGTGTTAACCGAAGGTGCCAAAGAAGGGTTTGATATTGCCGTGAGAATTATCCCGTTTCTGGTGGCAATTTTTGTGGCGATCGGGATGTTTCGCAGCAGTGGCGCATTGGATGTGATGACAGCCGCTTTATCCCCCGTCACCAACTTGATTGCCATGCCACCGGAAGCCTTACCAATGGCGCTAATTCGTCCTTTATCCGGCAGTGGCGCATTTGGGGTGATGGCAGAAATCGTGGAAAATGACCCCGATGGATTCTTGTCTTACTTGGTTTCCACCATGCAAGGTTCCACAGAAACCACCTTTTATGTGATGGCAGTTTATTTTGGCAGCATTGGGGTTGTGCGAACCCGCCACACCTTACCTGCTGCTCTTTTAGCCGATGTGACGGGGATTCTCGCCTCCTTGCTGATTTGTCATCTCACATTTTGAGGGGGGATAGCGGTTGAGATTCCTGGAAGAAACAGCCCACTGGGTTTAGATTTGCTGCAAAGTGCTACCGATTCAGCACTTACGCCTATTTTGAGAATCCACCCTAAATCTGTAGAGGCGATTCGCGAATCGCCTCTACAGATTTAGGGGTAATGTGTAAGTCCTCTATACTAAATCTCCGGGGAATGATGGGTCAATTTTCCCTTAATTTTCCCGATGAAACCAGGCGGTTAAGGCTACAGCTAAGGCATCGGCTGCATCATCAGGTTTGG
>CAYUEH010000506.1:2689-4448 GCA_964442465.1 uncultured Laspinema sp.
TGAAACCAGGCGGTTAAGGCTACAGCTAAGGCATCGGCTGCATCATCAGGTTTGGGAATGGTTTCTAAATTTAATTCCCGCGCTACCGCTTGTTGCACTTCATATTTATCCGCATTGCCATAGCCGGTAATGCCTTGTTTAATTTGGGCGGGAGTATATTCAACTAAGGGTAATTGATGTTGTGCCACTACCAGTAAAATTACCCCTCGCGCTTGGGCGACTAAAATGGTGTTTCCCATGCGATAAAAGAACAATTTTTCCGCTGCTACTAAGTCCGGTTTAAATTGCTCAATGAGGGCGTGTAAATCTTCATAAATGGTACATAACCGCTGACCGAGGTCGGTTTTGGCGGGGGTTTGAATAATGCCAAAATCGAGCAGAGAAACGGTTTCGCTGCGACTTCGCCCTGTTCCTCCGGTTTGAGCGGCGATCGCCCCAAATCCTAATGTAGCTAAACCCGGGTCTATTCCTAAAATTCGCTGTTCCATAACGGTTGGATGTAGAGGCGCTTGAGGGCTTTTTTGATGAACTCTACCCCAGCGCCACTACACCGATTTAACCTTCTTCTGACATTTCTACGCCAAAGACACTGCTAAAGACTTTTTGAACCTTATAACCACTATCAATGGATTCTAAGGGGTCTTTGCGTAAGCGGTGACGCAGACAAAGGGTAATCACGCGCCGGATATCATCTAGGGTGACTTCCGTGCGTCCTTCCAACGCAGCGATCGCCTTGGCAGCGCGGTTGGTGACAATATCTCCACGCAACCCATCCACATCCAACTCAGAACAAACCTGGGAAATTTGGACACGCATTTCATAATCCAAATTCACCGAAGGCAACAGATTTTGAGCATCAATCAGCTTTTGCTGTAACGCTTGTTGTTCGGTTTCGTGTTGTTCTAAATAGGTTTTAGGATTTTGGTCAAATCCTGAGCGTTCCTCGACGATTTTCACCCGTAAAGCGGGTTCTTTCACCGTGCGGATTTCGGCGTGCATCCCGAAGCGATCGAGCAATTGGGGACGGAGTTCACCTTCTTCTGGGTTACCGGACCCCACCAACACAAATCGCGCCGGGTGACGAATGGAAATCCCTTCCCGTTCAACGGTATTCCATCCCGAAGCAGCGGAGTCTAACAACACATCCACGAGGTGATCGTCGAGGAGGTTGACTTCATCCACATAGAGGATACCGCGATTGGCTTTGGCTAACAAACCCGGTTCAAAGGCTTTTACCCCTTCTGAGAGGGCTTTTTCAATATCAATGGTCCCACAAACCCGGTCCTCCGTGGCACCGAGAGGGAGATCAATCATTTGCACCTTGCGCTGCATCAGGGGTAAGGTTTCTCCCCGAGAGGCGCGATCGCGGACCACATCACTCATCAGTTCAGGATCCGAGGGATGACTGTTGAAGGGGTCATCTGCCACCACTTCAATTTCTGGCAGCAGATCAGCTAAAGCACGGATGGTAGTAGACTTGCCAGTGCCGCGATCGCCCATAATCATCACCCCGCCAATCTTGGGGTCAATGACATTCAGCAGCAATGCCAGTTTCATTTCTTCCTGCCCCACAATAGCAGTAAAGGGAAACACAGCACGCCGCGCGATCGCGGGTTGAGTTGGAATAGCTTGGGCAATCGGACTCACGACTTTACCTATATTTCTATCTGTTTTGGATGCCGTTTCTCATTGTGCCATTGTTTAACCCCCCTTGTCTGTCCTTTTGCGATCCGTCTTGGGGTTCTGGGTCCTCCCCCCC
>CAYUEH010000507.1:0-4439 GCA_964442465.1 uncultured Laspinema sp.
CCCGGAAGAGCCGCCCCCGCCGCCCCCGGAAGAGCCGCCCCCGCCGCCCCCGGAAACTCCCCCTGTGATCCCACCAGCCGGAGAGATCCCACCTTTGCCGAGGCCCCCGGAAACACCCCCGGAAACACCTACGCAAACGCCACCGGAAACACCCCCGGAAACACCTACGCAAACGCCACCGGAAACACTTACGGAAACACCCCCGGAAACACCTACGGAAACACCTACGGAAACACCTACGGAAACACCTACGGAAACTCCCTCTGGAAATCCTGCTGTGATACCTGTGGATAACCCAGCCGAACTGCCGGATCCGATTCCCGTTCAAACCCTTGATCCGATTGATACTCAAGGGCCAGATTCCAGTCCCCCAGTTGTCATCCCCGAGAATTCCCAGGTTCCCCTTGAGGAGGAACTTCCTGCACCCGTGGGTGAGAATAATCCCGAACCCGACCCCACCACCGAAAGTGCTAATCCTATAGAGGGTCAGATTCTTGAAGGTGCTGACAGCACAACGGGAGAAGCACAGCCATTGAGTACGCTTTCTGAGCAAGAAATCGATCGCCCGGGTTATGAAAGTCAGTTAGCCATTGCTGATATTGGGGTGGCGGTTCAAATGTTGGAAGAATTTCAGGCAATGGAGTTTAGCAATTACTTAGAAGTGGAGTTGTTTGGGGAAACGGCGACTCCCGATGAGATTGCCCAAACTTTGTATGATTTGTGGCAAGCAACCGGTAACAAGAGTGCATTGATTTATGTCTCAGCGTTAGCGGATCAATTAGAACTGGTGATGATTTTTCCCCAGAATTTTCGAGTAGCCGGAGGCCGTTCTGAGTTAGTGGCTTCCACGGATTTAGCCCAAGGAATGATTGAGAGAAGCACCGATGTAGCCGTTCGCGAAACCGTGCCCAATGTCTCGCGGGAACAGCTTCTTGAACAGGTGCAAAACTTGCGATCGGAACTGACTAATCCCAGAAGGCGCAGAAGTCAGAGTTACTTACCCATTGCCCAACAACTCTATCAGTCTCTGATTGCGCCAATGGAAGCCCAACTAGCAGCCAATGGGATTGAAACCTTAGTCTTTTCGATGGATTCTGGATTAAGAACCCTGCCCTTGGGGGCGTTGCATGATGGGGAACAGTTTTTATTGGAAAAATATGCCGTTGCTTTAGTCCCCAGTTTTGGCTTAACCGATGTCACCTATTCCGATATCCGCAATCGAGAATTGTTAGGGATGGGTTCGGCGATTTTTGATGACCTCAGTCCCCTCCCGGCGGTGCCAACTGAATTGCAAAATATCGTAACCACGTTTGGACGGGGAAATGTCTTTCTGAACGAACAATTCACTGCCGATAATTTCCGAAAAGTTAACCAAGAAAAACAATATGGAATTATCCATTTGGCAACCCATGCGGAATTTCAAGGGGGAAGTTTGAATGAGTCTTATATCAAGTTTTTTGATAGCCGAGTCGGACTCAACCAGATTCAAGAATTAGCCACGGAACTCGGGTGGAATACCTCACAGAATCCTCCCATTGAACTCTTAACCCTCAGTGCCTGTCGGACGGCAGTGGGAGATCAGGAGGCTGAATTAGGATTTGCGGGGTTAGCGGTACTTTCTGGCGCTAAGGCATCCTTAGCCAGTTTCTGGTATGTTAGCGATACAGGAACTCTGGGATTAATGAGCGAATTTTATTCCCGACTCGGGTCAAAGCCACTGAAAGCCGAAGCGTTACGGCAAACCCAACTAGCCCTATTAAGGGGAGAGGTTCGCATAGAAAATGGGATGTTATTGCTCTCGAATGGCACAACTGTTCCCCTCCCTCCGGAATTAGTGGATCAAGGAAATATGACCCTCTCTCACCCTTATTTTTGGTCGGCATTTACAGTGATTGGGAACTGGAATTAAACCGATTAGGACTGATACCCAATCCGGTTTTCGGAAGATTACCAGGACTTACGCAATCTGTAACATGAACCCCCAAATGTAGAGGCGATTCGCGAATCGCCTCTACATTTGGGGTAGCAATAATTGTAGGGTGGGCACGGTCCACCGTAAGTAGGTGGGCAATGCCCACCCTACTCCTAAATAAATGTAGTAGTAGTAGGCACGGCCCACCGTAAGTAGGTGGGCCTACATTTGGGGTAGCAATAATTGTAGGGTGGGCACGGCCCACCGTAAGTAGGTGGGCCGTGCCCACCCTACTCCTAAATAAATGTAGAGGCGATTCCCGAATCGCCTCTACATTTATTTAGGGGGAATGCGTAAGTCTTACTAAAATGGGATAAACTAATTGGAACCCTAAAATGATGGGCCAGAATAGAGTGAGTGAACGTCAATGAGTTATAAAATGGATCGCCGCGCTTATGCGGAAACTTATGGCCCAACGGTGGGCGATCGCATTCGATTAGCTGATACAGAATTATTTATTGAAGTTGAACAAGACTTTACCACCTACGGCGATGAAGTGAAATTTGGCGGGGGAAAAGTCATCCGCGATGGCATGGGACAATCCCCCATTGCCAATGATAGCGGGGCGGTGGATTTAGTGATTACCAATGCGCTGATTCTGGATTGGTGGGGAGTGGTGAAAGCGGATGTGGGAATTAAGGATGGCAAAATATTTAAAATTGGTAAAGCGGGAAATCCTTATATCCAAGATCATGTTGATATTATCATCGGTCCAGGGACGGAGGCGATCGCCGGGGAAGGGATGATTCTCACCGCAGGGGGAATCGACTCCCATATACATTTTATTTGTCCCCAACAGATTGAGGTGGCGATCGCCTCGGGAATTACCACCATGTTAGGCGGGGGGACGGGACCCGCTACGGGAACAAATGCCACCACCTGTACCCCAGGACCTTGGAACCTTCACCGGATGTTACAAGCTGCCGATGCCTTTCCTATGAATCTGGGATTTATGGCAAAAGGCAACAGCAGTCGCCCCCATGCCTTGGTGGAACAGGTTCTCGCGGGCGCAATGGGGTTAAAGTTACACGAAGACTGGGGCACCACTCCAGCGGCGATCGATACTTGTCTCACCGTTGCCGATGAGTATGATGTGCAGGTTGCCATCCATACCGATACCCTGAATGAAGCGGGATTTGTAGAACAAACTATCGCCGCCTTTAAAGACCGCACCATTCATACTTACCATACGGAAGGGGCCGGTGGAGGACACGCCCCGGATATTATCAAGGTTTGCGGACAAAAAAATGTGCTACCCTCTTCCACCAATCCCACCCGTCCTTATACGGTCAATACCTTAGAAGAACATCTGGATATGCTGATGGTGTGTCATCACCTCGATCGCAGTATCCCGGAAGATGTCGCCTTTGCTGAATCTCGCATCCGTCGGGAAACCATTGCTGCCGAGGATATTTTACATGACCTCGGGGCGTTTAGTATGATTTCCTCCGATTCTCAGGCAATGGGACGGGTGGGAGAAACCATCATTCGCACTTGGCAGACTGCCCATAAAATGAAAGTCCAACGGGGGTTTTTGTCCCCAGATGACCGCAAAGATGGGATTCCCAGTACCACAGAACATGATAATTTCCGGGCGCGGCGTTATATTGCTAAATATACGATTAATCCTGCAATTGCCCACGGGATTGCTAATTATGTGGGGTCAATTGAAGAAGGTAAACTGGCGGATTTATGTTTGTGGCGTCCGGCATTTTTTGGGGTGAAACCGGAATTGGTGCTCAAATGTGGGGCGATCGCCTATGCGCAAATGGGAGATGCCAATGCCAGTATTCCCACTCCCCAACCGATCCATTCTCAACCGATGTTTGCCAGTTTTGGAGGGTCTCGGACTGCCACATCCTTTACCTTTGTCTCCCAAGCGGCATTGGAGTTAGAAGTACCGACTCAGTTAGGATTGCGAAAACCGGCGATCGCGGTTTCGGATACGCGGAATCTGGGGAAACGGGATATGAAATTAAATGAGTTCCTGCCTTATATTGAAGTTGATCCAGAAACCTATCAAGTTTGGGCGGATGGTCAATTACTCACCTGTGAACCGGCGCAAGTGTTGCCCTTGGCACAGCGGTATTTTCTGTTTTAAGTTGCAACAACCGCTGGGGGTTTTAAGTTGCAACAACCGGCGGGGGTTTTAAGTCGCAACAACCGGCGGGGGTTTTAAGTTGCAACAACCGGCGGGGGTTTTAAGTTGCAACAACCGGCGGGGGTTAAAACCCCCGCCTAATAGCTAAAGTCGGTTGAAACCGACTGTGAAAATCTTATTTGGTGGTGTTTTTAGTCGGTTGAAACCGACTGTGAAAATCTTATCTAGTGGTGTTTTCAGTCGGTTTTAACCGACTTTAGCTATTAGCTGGGGGTTAAAACCCCCAGCGGTTGTTGGCTACGAACGAGGAAAGTCTAGAAACAAATAGCCCGAAAGATAGTAACAGATTCCCTGCTATTACCTTTC
>CAYUEH010000508.1:0-4427 GCA_964442465.1 uncultured Laspinema sp.
CGCCCATTGCCAATTTTACAAGATTAGGCAGAATTCTTATGAATAGCAAAAAAATTATCAGCCAATTGTCAGCAGTTTTTCTGTTAACCCTGGGTTCGCTAATCCTCAGCCCAACAATAGCGAACTCTCAACAACTGACCCAAGAAACTATAGATCGCTGGGCGGATGATTTTTTCTACAGTGTTAATCCTCAACTGTCAAGAAGAAAACTTCGCGCTAATGAAACCCTATATATCCGAGAATGGAACGCCATTCAAAGAGTGGTTCCAACTATTTTAGTCTATCGCAATAATGAATGTAGTCGTAGGCAACAATATTCTTGGCTGCTGGTAAATTATGATGATGAAAATCGGCCAGAGGGGAGATTATTAGTGAGTGAGGCTTTAGATAAAGTAGCAGATGCAATATTTTATTCCCGAAATCCTGAATTGGGAGGGCGCAAAATTCGCCCAGGAGAAACAGCCTTAGCGAATGAATGGATGCGAATTAGAAGGTCAGTTAGTTTGCTGCCTCCTTGTTTCTATTAAGAACAGGACTTACACAATATTTAACATTAACCTCTAAATGTAGAGGCGAGAAAGCGAATCGCCTCTACATTTAGGGGGGATTTTCAAAATTTGTGTAAGTCGTGACTAAGAGAACGACTGAAGTCGTTACTACGAACACCGGATAACGACTTTAGAAAATTATGAACCCCTTGGAGTGCGTTCGCGTAGCGTGCCGTAGGCTTCACATCTTGCTCGCTTTTTTGTATGACCATTAGAATTACTCTCGGGTCATGAGGAGCGATCGCCAATCTTCTAGGGCAGATTCGGGCCACATCCAGTCCGTTGCTAGGGCGTCGGGTTGGAAACTCAAGGGGTCGGCGTTGAGGACGATTTTGCGGAGTTTAATGGCTTTACTGAGGACTTCCGCCCGATCGCCTGGGGGTAGTTCCGATGCCGAACGACTTAGGATTAGGGAAAATCCGGCATAAGCGGTTAGAGCATCATAACTTTCTAGGGGAGCCGATTCGGGGTTGGTGGAATTTTTGGCCCCAGTTAATGGCATTTTTTCGAGTATTTTTAAGGATTCCATCCAAGCATCTTCGGCTTTTGTGAAATTGCCATCGGCATAGTAGGCAAATCCTAGAGCATTGTAATAGGTGGGATTATTGGGTTCTTGTTGGACAGCGCGAGTCCAATAGCGTCGGACATCATCCAGGCTATATTTAGGATTGCCGGAGAGGACCGCTTGCCATGCGAGGCGACCCCAGAGGAAGGTGATACTGGAGTCAAATTTATGGGGTTCGGGAACGCCACTGAGGACCGCTTCGGCATAATTGAGGGCGCTGCGTTGGGGTTGGAGGAGTTCTTCGAGGGCTTTTTGACCGGCGATCGCATCCCCTTCGTTAAAGTAAGCAAAAGCTAATTTGCCCACTTCTGGGGTTTGTAATTGACTGAAATTGGCCTGTTCGCCGGGAGATAAAGTAGACTCCAGGGCGATGGAAGCGGTGGGAGGAAATACAGTCCCTGGTCCTGATGTGGTGGCAGAAAAGCGAGTTTGCCCGGTCCAGAATCCGGCCCCAGCAATGGCGATCGCCACGGCAGCGCCGATCGCCACCCGCCATTTGTATCCGAAGGATTTGGCAGCGCTCAACGTCTTCTGCCGTGGCGGCTGAGTCAGAGGCGCATCTGTTGCCGGTAACGGCCAATTTTGGGCCGTGGGAGAGGGACTTTTAACCGTTGGAGGTAACTCCTCGGTGATAGTTTCTTCGAGGATATCAAACGCCTTTTGGACTTGGCTGTTCTGCCGATGCACTGCATCCGTTTCGGGGTCAGTCTCACCCACCATTTCTCGGAACAACTCCGACACCACGGAGACGGCCTCATCCTCGTCGAGTTCGTCATACATGATATCTTCATAAACCCCTTCCAGGTCTCCCTCATCGAACAACTCCGGGTCATCCTCGGGAAAAGGACTTTGCACCGTCATTGTTCCCGTGCGGGAGGGGGGGATGGTGCTAAAATCGAGAGCGTCGCGGGAGTGAGAATTGCTCGGGGTGGAGAAAGGGGAGGGGGAACTGGCAGCGACGATTTCCGGGGGAATCGGGGAGGTTTGACGGGTCAGGGGGCGATCGCCGCCCGTGGTGCGAGGATTCCCAGGGGTTTCTTGGGCCGAAGTGAGATATCCATCAAATTCCGGATGGAGATACAGCACCGGCAGCGCCCAGTAGAGTTCGTGAGACCCATAAGCGGACATCAACCCCTGTCTGGCGCGATTCAGGCTGAGGTCTACGGGATACCCTTGTTTGATGTTGTAATAAAATAACCGCGTCAGGGTCAAGGCGACATCATCGGTGATGCGTTCCGCCATTGCCAGAACCCCGGGGACACCCCGCTTGACCAGGGCCTCGGCTAGAGACCGTCTGCCGGTGGCATCGGTGGGGTCAGAACTGGCGGTATAAGCCCCGCGACAGGAGTTAAAGACCGCCATGCGAATCCCCGCATTAACTAACAATCCGGCGAGGTCATTGCCCGTGAGAACTTCGCTTAAGCCAGTTTTCCGGTTGACCAGATACAGTTCACCGCCACCGGCACCGACATCGCTATGACCGGAGTAATGTAAGACTTGGTAGTGATTTTGTTCTAAGGCGCGGGTGAGTTCTTCGCGGTTGGGTTGTTCCAGGATATCCAGTTGGATTTGTGGGGGTTTGCCGGTAACGGGAGTGCCACTGCGCCAACGCGCTTTGAGGTCTTCCTGGAGGTGAACTGCTTCCCGTTTCAGGGCGAGATTTTCCCGGTCCGTGGGTGCAGCTAAGACCATTAAAATTTTAACCCGATCGCCGGTATTTCCGGGGAGGGCGACGGGGGCGAGGGTGGGTTGATAGCGAGAGAATACGAGGTCTTTCCCCGTGGCGATCGCCCGGGTTTCTTCGTGAATCACCTCCCAAGGTAAACGAGGCAGGTGAGGGCCTTTAACTCCCAGGCGTAATCGCAGGACATTGCCTTGGTTATGGGCGATCGCTTGGGCGGAAGTCAGGCGATCGAGTAAGCTACCTTGAAACAACGCCTGATAAAGTTCCTGACCCAGTTCTACTAAGTTTCCTAACGTCGTCCGTTCTGAATTGGCCGTTGGGGAGTTCGAGGAAGAATCGGGTTGATCATTTAAGCGCATCAACATCGATAATGGATCTTCCATCAGCTTAGTCGCTTGGCTCAACCATCCCGCTACCGGCCAGACCACTTGTTCCTCCGCCGGTAACACACCTTTCGGTGCTTGTTCGGTCCGCACCAAATACTTATCGTCCCCAACTGGGGTTACAGAAATATGTAATTCTTCAAATTTCTGGCTCACAGTTTCACTGCACTCCTGCTCACTGTTTATATGTTATCTCTGGGGCTGACCTACCGTTTGGTTGAGGCTGGCCCCTTTATTTTTAACTCTAGTTTTAAGGGGATAAAAGGGAGAGTTGACTGGAAAATTCCACTAGAAATGGGCAGGTAGTCGCTCATTGTCCGGGTTTCTTCGGATTAGTTTATCCCCTGTTTAAATTGTAACTTTATAGATGAACCCTCAAAAATTCCCCCGAGTTATAGGAACTTTATTGTGGATAGAGTCTTTCCGGATAGACGAAAACCCTGGGGAAAAGTTACCCGTCTACAGAAACTTTTTCATTCCCCAATCAAAAATTGCTGTTAACCTCCTAAACAATGACTGCAAAAAAATCTGAGGAAATGCTGACAACTGTCCGGAATGCATGGACTCTATCGAGAACAATAGAGTGGTAGATGCACCCTGATGGATATATCCCGGCACCAAAACGCCGGGAATTTTTTAAGCTTTTGGCCGTTAAATTGCTGACAATTGAGACATTTCACCGGGCGATCGGGTTAAAAAGAAGGGAGAATCAGCCCGCTGCAATTGCGGACTGTTCACCTGAGACCCTCAACCCCAATCAATATTAAACGGGTTACAGATCTCCTTTACCTTGATCCGGTTAAGCTGAGAAATCTGAGAAGGATCAGGTATAGATGCACTCAAAATTCTCTCCCTAGTTGTTAGGAGCTAGGGATTTTTTTAGTGGGTTGTTGAGGAGCGATCGCTCTTATGAGCCTTCAAATGCACCGCTAAATCGCTCCTAAAAGCAGAATCCCTGACCCTGATTGACGGGGCAGACACATCAGAACCCGATTGGCCCGAGAGGAACGCACCCTAATTGACGTTTCCTCTCCCTTGCAAATGTAGTGACAGCCTGATGGCACAGGTTCGCTTTGTGCCTGCCTAATTTCTAGTTTAGCAATAATTTTTCCGGATTGCAGGGGGATTTCAAGAAGAAAGGAATGGTAGATGCACCCTGATTGACGTTTCCCGGCTCTTTTGAGCCGGTTTTTTTTTATCAAAATTTTTGACCCACCCCAGCAATTGTAGGGTGGGCACGGCCCACC
>CAYUEH010000509.1:0-1549 GCA_964442465.1 uncultured Laspinema sp.
TACCTATAGAAATCTATGGAGTATGCATCGCTACCAAGAGGCTGCCAGAAGAGGTAGAAGCAGGTTCTATCTGTAGATGGATAAACTTTGCCCTAGAGTTCCGGTACATTAAGAACATAATAAAGCGCACCGAGATAGGTGCTGATAAGACAGGCTGCAAGGTCTTTTTAGTAAAGCCAAATAATAGACAATCCCGCCGGTAGCAATACCAGCGGGATTGTTGGTTTTGAGTCTGGGATTAGGAATAGTTGCCTTCTTAGGGCAAGGGGAGGTTTGTTTCCGAGGGTGGGGTTACTTTAATCCCGGGACGGCTAAACAGTTTAAAGTAAACTGAGTTCAGCAGTTCTTTGATGGGAAAGGTAATAAAAGTCAAAGGATTAATCGTGACGATGATGTTCCGATTATCCGCTTTGGCTTGTTTGACGATTTGTTTGGCAACCCAATCGGCAGACATGACCCCAATGGGATTGAGATTGCTTTTAAAGGGGCCAAGAATCAATTTTCTAACGATGCAAGGTGCATCTAATCGGCGCAAGGTGACTAAATCCCCGAGGGTGCGTTTGGTAAGTTCGTACAGGGGACTAAAGGCGGGATTGGATTCTGCTTCGGAGGTGTTAACCCAGACTTCTTTGCGGGCGATGTCTTGATTGGTACGAACTGTGGTGAAAAACAGTTCCATCAACCGCCAGGAGGAAAAGGTGTTGACTTGATAGGAAGTTGCGATCGCCTCTGGAGTGCGATCGCCATGTACGTTCATGCCATGATTCAAGATGAGAATATCGACCTTTTCAAATAACGCCGCCAACTCGTTTTCTTGACCAATTTGCCAGGTAACGGTATTCACCTCCAGAGTTTCTGACTCTAGGGTTAAGGCGATCGCCTCATTACCCGAACTCAAGGCGATAACTTTGGCCCCTGCTTCATGGAGATGCAACAACAGCGATCGCCCCAGGGTTCCAGAGGCCCCAGTTACCGCTACCGTTTTGCCTTTGAGGGAAAGTGCTGTTCCCATAAGTTTGTCTATAAAAGTAAACGTCCCGCAAAAGTAAGCATTTTGGTTATCAAAGTGGTGTCGCCAATGGTAGGGACGATTCACGAACCATCGCGAGGGTGGCGTGGCAAAAGGACCCGGTTGATGAGTCAAATCCGTGAGGCGATCGGCCCCTGGAATGCCTGCACCCCGGGCGATCGCACTGCCTAAAAAGCTCAGGGTATAAAGACAACCAATCCCAGCAACCCAATGGTAACTCGGAAGAAACAGATAGGCCCCTAACCACCACAACAGCCCAAACCCCAGCATGACGAGGGCCTCGGGTACGTCATTGCGCCAATGCGCTTGTTGATAAATCTCTTCACTCGCTGGGGTGAGATTCGGACGAAAAACGCGATGATGCCAAACGTGCAAGCGATAGAGAGGTTGCCAAACATGGGCAAACGCATGATATAAGTCTCGTACCAGTTCCGCCCACAGAATAGAACCGAGTCCCCACGCTACTGTTGCAATCCAAATTGGGAGCATAGTTAGTTTAATACACCTTTTTTCTGTAAT
>CAYUEH010000509.1:1649-3630 GCA_964442465.1 uncultured Laspinema sp.
TTGCAATCCAAATTGGGAGCATAGTTAGTTTAATACACCTTTTTTCTGTAATCTAAGCTAGACCTATTCATCGGAATCCGGTTGTAAAAGGTCTATAAAAACCCGCAGCGTCAAGCCTGGGGCTACACGGACGAAGCCTGCCTTCGCAGGCTAAAGAGTAAAACGACTTTTACCAACCGGATTTGGTATCAGGACTCTTAAGGGATAGGAGGGGAATCTCCAAATCGCCGATCGCCTGCAAATGCCTAAGTTTGCTGTTACACAACTTTACCTGAAATTTTAATCAATTAACTCTGGATTGCCGAAACATACCCAATTCGGTTGTCTCCAGCCGCTTTTCTCTTCAGCCTGCGGAGGCAGGCTTCGTCCGTATAGCCCCAGGCTTTAGCCTGCGGGTTTTTATAGACTTTGCCCCAATTCCGGAAATTGTCCCATCCATCTCTATCTGTGGGCGGTTTCAGAATCACAGAACCGCCTCCTAAACTAAAGCAGAATTTAATACCTTCAAATATCCTTGCGCGTTGGGAGAATAGCCGATGAATGGAAAAATTTTAGAAAATCAAGTGGTTTTGGTGACAGGTTCAAGTTCGGGAATTGGTGCCGGAATTGCTGTTGGGATGGGAAAGGCTGGGGCGAAAGTAGTCGTGAACTATCGTAGCAGTCCGGAAGGGGCAGAAAAAGTGGTTGACGAAATTAAATCCCAGGGCGGGGAGGCGATCGCCATTCAAGGGGATATCAGCAAAGAAGAGGATGTGCAGAAAATGTTCTCTCAACTCTGTGAACAGTTGGGCACGATTGATATTTTAATTAATAATGCCGGGATTCAGCAAGATGCAAATCTGGTTGACATGACCCTAAAACAATGGCAAAAAGTCATGGATGTTAACCTCACCGGCCAATTTCTCTGTACCCGAGAAGCGGTGAAAGAATTTATGCGGAGAGGAGTGGTTGAAGGGCGATCGCGCGCTGCCGGTAAAATTATCTTTATCAGTTCCGTTCATGAAGTGATACCTTGGGCCGGTCACTCCAACTATGCCGCCTCTAAAGGCGGAATCAAACTCTTTATGCAAAGTATCGCCCAGGAAGTTGCCCGCCACCGCATTCGCGTCAATGGCATTGCCCCCGGTGCGATTAAAACTCCCATTAATGAAGATGCCTGGGATACCCCCGAAGACGAAGCCGAACTGCTCAAATTGATTCCCTACAAGCGGATTGGCGTTCCCGAAGATATCGCCAAAGTCGCCGTCTGGTTGGCCTCGGATGAGTCAGACTATGTACATGGAGAAACTATCTTCGTCGATGGCGGTATGACATTATATCCCGCCTTTGCCGAAGGTCAAGGGTAAATCAACTCCCTCCCCCCAAACCCGGCTGCGGCAATTCCCCAAACCCCTGATGCGCCCATTACAAATTCATCTCATTCACCAGGGGGGAAAGGGGTGGAAATTTCAGGGTAACAGGGGAATAATCATCATCACGCGATCGGATAGGTTGGCGAGGGTGAATATTTTTATAATACTTTGTTGTGGTGATTTGGGAATTAGGGCAGGAATTGACCGAGTGATAAATCACGTCCCTCTGTACAACTAAAAGGGTAAAAGTGAGAAAATTCTCACAACAATGGGAATCCTGCCAACCGCAGGAAATGCACCCGTCCCAAAGTATCCCACGCCACCACCGTCACCCCATCGGGGGCAATGGCACAACATAGTAACCGAGCGTCAGCCGTAAAACAAGCCATTTGCTCCCCTGTAGCCAAATTCCACACCTTCAGGGTGTTATCCCCTGAACCGGAAACCACCCGTTGCCCATCGGGGCTGATGGCGACCGCTTCTACCGACCTACGATGCCCGGTGAGAGTGCGTTCCTTCTCTCCTGTAGCCAAATTCCACACTTCCAGGGTTGTATCATCAGAAGCGGAAACCACCCGTTGCCCATCGGGGCTGATGGCGACGGCATTTACCCAGTTACGATGCCCGGT
>CAYUEH010000509.1:3730-4424 GCA_964442465.1 uncultured Laspinema sp.
GAGAGTGCGTTCCTCCTCCCCTGTAGCCAAATTCCACACTTTCAGGGTTTTATCCCTTGAACCAGAAACCACCCGTTGCCCATCGGGGCTGATGGCGACCGCTTCTACCGAGTCACCATGCCCGGTGAGAGTGCGTTCCTCCTCCCCTGTAGCCAAATTCCACACTTTCAGGGTTTTATCCGGTGAACCGGAAACCACCCGTTGCCCATCGCGGCTAATGGCCACGGCAGTTACCCTCTTACGATGCCCGGTGAGAGTGCGTTCCACCTTCCCTGTAGCCAAATTCCACACTTTCAGGGTTTTATCCTGTGAACCGGAAACCCCCCGTTGCCCATCGGGGCTGATGGCGACCGCTTCTACCGAGTCACGATGCCCGGTGAGAGGGCGTTCCTCCTCCCCTGTGGCCAGATTCCACACCTTCAGGGTGTTATCCCCTGAACCGGAAACCACCCGTTGCCCATCGGGGCTGATGGCGACGGCACTTACCCAGTTACCATGCCCGGTGAGAGTGAGGATTAAGGGCCCACCAGGAGGGGTGAGGTTAGGGAAGAGAGGACGAATCCAAGGTTTTCCGCGCCACTGTTGCGCCTGGGTCAGCAGTTGGGTGATGGCGGGGAACGTCTCCCTTTGAGGAGTCGCCGGATACTTGGGTAAATGCTGACCAATGCCCGGAATCCGCTCCCAGAAATAGCGA
>CAYUEH010000510.1:0-4423 GCA_964442465.1 uncultured Laspinema sp.
ACCGCATTCCGTATAAATATCCCCAACACTCCTCTTCTCATCCCCAATCCCTTTTCTGTTCATTTTCGACCGACTTTTCCATCAATCAAATGAGTTAAAATAACAAATAGAATCTTAACTTATTTTAGGAGAAAAACCCATGAGACAACTTTCTGACACCGATCGCACGCCCCGACTGGGCCGAGTCTTTCCGGATAGTAACTATACTCCCGAAGAACTAGCCCGAAGAGAGGCAGAACTGCAAGATTTAATGGAAAAGTGTGACGCAGTATTTGAACGAGTAAAGGGTGAGTTAATCAATGATTACTACGACTGGTTTATGGTCATCGAACCAGAAAGCGGGGACTATTTTCTCGATGAAGATGAAGATGAAGCAGTACAGAAAGCACATCAAAAATACCCCGATACCCGTTGTGCCATCTACTGCGTCAATGAAACCGGAGCTTGTTGCCGAGTATGATTTATGGAGAGTTTAATAGAAAGGGAGAATTAGTCTTTGACATTGGTTTAATTGCTGCTGATCGAACTCTGCGCCCTGTTAGAGCAATTCTAGATACGGGGTTCAATCAGTGGTTGCTGATTAATAACAAAGATGCAGAAAATTTGGAATGGTTGCGTCAATGGGATACCCAGAAAGCCCAGACAGCCGGAGGAACGGTAATGTTAAATATCTATGAGGGAAATATACTGATTGATGGAAAGGAATGGATGGTTCCTGTTTTGGGGAGTTCTCGTGTCAAAGACATTCTTTTGGGTGTCCGATGGTTGCGATATAAGCGGCTGGTTGCCGATTTTGCCGCAGGGGTGCTGACATTAGGGTAGGTGGAGGTGCGATCGCTATTTTATCCGCCACAAGCATGACTGATCGACCAGTACATGAAAGTTGCGATCGCCCCAACTGTTAGCCAAACCTTAAACTTTTCCAAATAACCGCCTTATTCTGAGAAAATAGAAGAGTACGGTGTAAAATAACCCCCTTAAAAATATGGATGCTAAGGAACTACTAGAACGGTATGCGGCTGGAGAACGAGACTTTCGCGATACGGACCTGTTCCGGGCGGATCTGAGTAATGCGGAGTTGAGTGGTGTCAGTTTCTTTCGCACGAGCTTGTTTGGTGCTAATCTATTTCGCGCTAAACTTGTTGGCTGTGATTTCTTCCGGTCTACCCTGATTGGGGCTAATCTCTATTGTGCGAATCTGAGTGGGTCAAATTTGACTGGGGCCAATTTGACCGGCGCGAATCTCAGTGGTGCGGATTTAAGTGGTGCGGACCTCACGGATGCGGATTTGGGAGGTGCGGACTTGAGTTATGCGACGTTGCATTATACGGATTTCACCGGTGCCAACTTGTTTCGGGCGATGTTGGTAGATGCGAAGTTGAATCATGCCAAGTTGGTGCGGGTTCGCTTGCGGGGTGCGAATTTGAATGGCGCGATCGCAGAAGGGGCGATTTTTTCTAAGGTGATGGGGATTTCGGAGGAGGAGAAACAGGACCTGCTCGATCGCGGTGCAGTGTTCCAGGAGTTGACAGAATCTGTTCCCTCCCCGATCGCCTGACTTAATCAAACTCGGGGGCGATCGCACTTCACCACTCACCCGGCGATCGCCCCCTCAAACTTACTGGACAAACAACGGCATCACTTCCGCTGCTGTTAACAACCCGTAAATCCCCCGTTGATGCAAGCGCACCCCGGCTTTCAAATACCCAAACGCAGGACCGCAAACATTCGCCGCCATACTGGTTTCATCCCCGAGGGTAAAGGTATGAGTCGAAATTTTCCCCTCGAAAGTGCGACCCGTAATTTGGACATTGGTACTTAGCGGCTTTTGGGGATTGCGGGTATCGACAATCCCGCCCACAGTGACGCGATCGCGCGAACAAATTCCCGCCAATTCCAACATAATATCATCGGCGTGCTCCATGTTTTCCAAGGCCAATTTGCCATCGGTGCGATCGAGCAACGCTTCCACCTCTGCATCGCTCATCGCCATCGCCTGGGCGACAGTATAACCGGGAATATGGGCAATATCTTCGCGAATCGTGGCGCGATAGGCTTCCCAGTTGGCAATCCCGACGCCAAAGGTAATTTTCACGCTATGGATTTCAGCATAACTTTGGGCGGCTAAAGCAGCAGCAGCCGTTAATAAGCCGGGGGTGGCACCACAGCCTGTCATGTAGGTAATCCCGGCTTTTTGTAAGTCTTCCTGGAGTTCAAGTAACTGTTCAACAGCGCTAGTGCGTTTGAGCGCATCCACTAAGACACCGCGCCATCCAGACTCGATAAATTGTCTCGCCACCGATGCCATGAAGGTATTGGGAAGGTTGGGTAAGGCGAGGAAATACCCATCGACTTCAGCTTGAGAAATTAATTCGGCGATGCTGTCTTGGCTGAGGATGCCACCGGGTTCGAGGTAGCCGAGGGACCCCTGTTGATGGTAGGTGGTGATGCAGGCATCGGGATTTAAGCCTTGGGAATTGTAGGCGTATCCTTGTTTATCGGCAGCAGCCACCCACAAAGTTTCGCGTTTGGGGGCGAGGATCCGGGCGGCAGCTTGTCCTAAGCCTCCAAACCCGAGAACACCGATGCGGAGGGGGGTTTGGGTTGGGGAGTGGGGGGTTTGCAGGTTACTCATGGGGGATTCCTTGAATTAAACAGATTTTTATTATCTAACGGAAGTTGAGCAGCATCACGGTTTCTGGGGGGAGATAGGCTGGGATTTGTAAAGAATTATGAATGATAAGTCTGGGGCCAGACCTATCAAAATTTTTATGGGGGAGCATCAATTGTGTCAATGTTTCCAGACGGTTGGTCCTAGATTAGCAGGGGGTGAAGCGGCTTGACTGTAGAGCAATGGCGGGGATGGGGACGGGTTGGAAATGGCTGGGACTCAAGGGGCTGCCCCTCAAGATTTGGGAGTGGGGATCACTTGACGACTCCCTCAACTTAGGGGAAACTTAGCAAATATTGAGTGATTTACTCTAATCGGTAATAAATTTTGTTAAGGTATGACTCAATATAATTCGATTGGTCACAATAAGTTAACAGGACTGGCCAAGCTGGGCAGTCTAGGATCCCTGAATTGACCCAAAGGCATGACTGGCGGTGCTAGGGATGCCTACGGATGAATTCCAACCACCTACAACGCAAACCAAACCCATGGAAACACTCGAATTTGTCATCTACCCCGATGGTCGAGTGCAGGAAAAAGTCACTGGCATTGTCGGTGCATCCTGTGCAGAAGTCACAGCGGCGATCGAAGCCCAACTGGGACAGGTCCTTGTCCAGGAGAAGACTTCGGAACATTTTGCCCAAGTGGTAGAACTGTCCCAGACTGCAACCGCCCAGGCGAGTTGGAGTGAGTGGTAAATTTTTGTAAAACTGCAATTTAATTGTTTCTGGTCCCTTTAGATTCACAATTGTCAGCAAAAGAGAGTCATCACTATGTCACATTTCAGCCAAATTAAGACCCAAATTCGCAATCTGACTTCGTTGCAATCGGCGTTAACGGAGTTGGGAATTGACTGGAAATCTGGTCCGACGGAGGTTCGGGGTTATAAAGGATTAACCCATAATGCCGAAGTGGCGATCGCCCAAGAGAATGGGTATGACATCGGGTTTGCTTGGAACGGCGAAGAATATTCCCTGGTTGCAGATTTGCAATATTGGCAGCAACCCTGGACGGTGAATCGGTTTCTGAATGAAGTCACCCAGCGCTATGCCTTTCACACTGTGGTGAATGAAACGGCGAAACAAGGGTTTCAAATTGCCGAACAGGAAAAAAATCAGGATGGTTCGATCCGGGTTGTCTTGCAACGTTGGGCAAGCTAATGGATGATTTTTCTGAGTTCTCAACCCCCGAAACTCCGGACCGTTCGGGTCTCGAACCGGAGTTAGGTGGCGCGTTACGGGATGCCCCGGAACGTTCAGGTTTGGAGCCAGAGTTAGGCGGCGCATTGCGACAAAATGGTGTCTATGTGGACGAACCGACTTGCATTGGCTGCAAACATTGCGCTCATGTGGCGCGAAATACCTTCTATATTGAGGAGGATTATGGACGTTCTCGGGTAGTTCGTCAGGACGGAGACCCGGAGGATGTGATTCAAGAGGCGATCGACACTTGTCCAGTGGACTGCATTCACTGGGTGGATTACACGGAACTGACACAATTAGAAAAAGAGCGACAGTTTCAGGTGATTCCCCGGGTGGGATATCCGGTGGAACAGGCGGTTTCTGTTGTGGGGACTCGCCGGAAAAAAGAAGTGTCTAAGTCGAAGAAAAAGAAGCCAACTCGGGACTAGATGGGTGCGCTTGACCAACTTCAAGGAGGCGAAACTTGATTGTTTTGGTTTGTTGAAGGGGTAGGAAAGCGGCTTGATTTTGAAGACAGTCTCAAATGGGATAACGACTGAAGTCGTTACTA
>CAYUEH010000511.1:0-4408 GCA_964442465.1 uncultured Laspinema sp.
TAAATTCCACCTAAATGTGTAGAGGCGATTCGCGAATCGCCTCTACACATTTAGGTGGAATTTGTTAAATTGCTCAAGTCCTGTTAAATGAATCAGAGAATACCTCCGTCAGTCACTCTCTTGATTTGATCAGAAAGCGGGTAATTTAGGTAAATTGGGATTAAAATATAAAATTAGAAGAATTGCCCGTATCCTGAAGCGTTTTACCTGAAAAATGGCATGAGCTATTGTCTCAATCCCCACTGTCAAAATCCCGAGAATCCAGCCGATATCAAGTTTTGTCAAAGTTGTGGTACCGAGTTACAACTGAACGATCGCTATCGAGCACTTTCCCTCCTGGGGGAAGGGGGATTTGGGCGCACCTTCATCGCAGAAGATGCCGATCGCTTAAATGCCACCTGTGTGATTAAACAATTTTTGCCCTTACCCCAAGTGCAGCAAAATTCAGAACTATTGGAAACGGCGACTAAAATGTTCGCCCAAGAAGCTCAACGACTGTTACAACTGGGGGATCATCCCCAGATTCCCACCTTATTTGCGGATTTTGCCATTGACGGACGTCTCTATTTGGTGCAACAGTTCATCAATGGCAAAACCTTGTTGCAGGAGTTAGATGAAAATGGGCCATTTTCTAGCGATAAAATCAAGAATTTATTATTAGATTTGCTGCCAGTTTTGCAGTATATTCATGATAGGAATGTTGTTCATCGAGATATTAAACCCGAAAATATTTTAAGGCAAAAATCTGATGGAAAATATGTTTTAATTGATTTTGGCGTCGCGAAACAACTGAGTAGTAACGTTTTAGTGAAAACGGGAACTAAAATTGGGACCGAAGGTTATGCACCCATTGAACAATTGCGGGGAGGGAAAGCGTATCCGGCCAGTGATTTGTACAGTTTGGGGGTGACTTGTATTCATTTGATGACGGATACCAATCCCGATGAATTGTACGACCCGATGAAGGGACGCTGGTTGTGGCGAGAAGAATTAATTAAAAAAGGGATAACGATTGATCGCCGCTTAGAAAAAGTGATTGATAAGATGGTGCAGGAGTGGGTGAGCGATCGCTATGAAAGTGCCCGAGTGGCCCTGGCAGACCTCTATTGGTCGATTCCCCAAAGGTTTATGTCCAAATCCCCAACCTCCTCAACAGGGACACCGACGATTAACTCCTCAATTCCGACCACCTGGAAATGTGTTCATACCTTGACAGGTCATCAGAACTATGCGATCGCCGTGGCGATTAGCCCCGATGGAGAAACCTTAGCCAGTTGTAGTTATGATAAAACCATTAAGGTCTGGCATTTGGCGACCGGGAATGCGATCGGGACTTTAACCGCTCATACCGGGTGGGTGAGTTGCCTAGCGATTAGTCCCGACGGCCAAATTCTGGTCAGTGGCAGCTTGGATAACAGCCTCAAGCTGTGGGATTTGGGCAGTGGGAACTTATTGCAGACTTGGGATGGATTAAATGCCTATCCGTTGTCGATTGCGATCAGTCCCGATGGGGGAATACTAGCGGCAGGTTGTTTTGACAGTACGGTAAAACTGTGGGACCTGACAACCGGGATGGCAGTGGGGACCCTAACTGGACATACGGGGTATGTGGAATCGGTGGCGATCGCCCCGGACGGGAAAACCTTAGCCAGTGGGGGTGGATACGATGACCATACCATCAAATTATGGGACTTGAGCAGTGGCTTAGAGCAAACCACCCTCCAGGGACATTTGGCCTCAGTCAGGGCCGTTGCCTTTACCCCCAACAGTCAACAGTTAGTTAGTGGCAGTGAAGACAAAACCGTGAAACTGTGGGACTTACAGACCCAGACCGAGACCTACAGCTTGCAAACCGTGAAGGATTGGGTCCAAGCCGTCGCCGTGAGTCCCGATGGAGAAATTATCGCCTGTGGCAGTCGCGATCGGCTCATTAGATTGTTCCATTTGAGAACCGGACAAGAACTCTGTACCTTAAAATGGCATTCTGGACCTATTACCTCCGTTGCCTTTAGTCCAGAGGGCAACAAATTAGTGAGTAGCAGTTGGGATCATACAATTAAAATTTGGCAAGCTGTCTTGTCAACGGAAAATCAAACATAAAATAGGCCATCAACAACACGAGTGTGAACCAGAAAAAGCTGATTAATTCCCTAAGATTGGTAGGCTGCAATCCCAAATAATTCTTGAAAATCAGCCCCGATGGACCCATTCCGTAGGGATCATCTCCCTCACCCTAAATCCCTCTCCATCCCCCCTACCCCCCTTTGAAAGGGGGGGGGAGAGGGACTTTGAATCCGGATCCCCTTCTCCCCTGAAAGGGAGAAGGGGTTGGGGGATGAGAGCCAACTGTCCTTAATTTTCGCACAAGACTGATTATTATATAACCACTTTTGAGTGTTTGCTGGTATGACTTATTGCGTGAATCCCGCTTGCCAAAATCCCCAAAACCCACCGAATATCCAGACTTGTCTAAGTTGTGGATCGAATTTGCTGCTGAAAGAGCGCTACCGTACCATCCAACTGCTGGGAGAAGGGGGTATGGAACGAACTTTTTTGGCGGTGGATCAACAGCAGCAAGACCGCTACTGCATTCTCAAACAACTGCTGCCCGTCGAAACCGGCTTAGAAGCCTCCGTCCACAGTAGTACCCTGGAAAAGGCCATTGAAGTTTTCCATCACGATGCTCAACGTCGGCAGGCAATGGGAGATCATTCGCAGATTGCCAAGTTGCTAGATCATTTTGAGCAAGACAAACGCCTGTACATGGCGATCGAGTTTATCGACGGCCAAAGTTTGCTCGAAGAAATGGAACAACATGGCCCATTCCGAGAACCCCAAATCTGGGAACTGGTGGACCATCTCTTACCCGTGTTCAAAACCATTCACGATCGCAATATCATTCACCGCGATATCAAACCCGATAATATTCGCCGCCGCCATAATGGGGAATTAGTCCTGACAAATCTGGGCATCTCTAAACATTTAGCCAGTCTGGGACTCGCCCGCACCGGGAGCACCATTGGCACCGAAGGATATGCACCCCCAGAGCAGATCCGGGGAGGACTCGCCTATCCCGCCAGCGACCTCTATAGTCTAGGGGTCACCTGCATTCAACTGTTAACCGGAGAGTGGGTTGACGATTTGTACGACCCTTTAGAGGGAAGATGGATCTGGAGAGAACGACTCTGGAAAATGGGAACCGATGTGAGTGAGGGTTTAGCCTCCATCCTAGACAAACTCTTGCAAGACCGCGTGAATGAACGCTATCAGTCTGTCTCTGAAGTTCTGGAAGACTTGCATTCCCGGCGACCTACCTTTTTGAACAGCGTAGAAGAGCCAACTTTACCGCCAACCGTCCCCAGCGTCCCTCCACCGCCAACTCCACCCGTGGCAGATCCCCATGCCTGGAAATGTATCCGGACCCTCAAAGGTCATCAAGGTTGGGTCTGGGCGATTTCCTTCAGTCCCGATGGCAGTACCTTAGCCAGTGGTAGCGCAGATCAATCGGTAATTCTCTGGAATCCCATCACCGGCGATCGCCTCCGCATCCTACAAGGTCATTCCGATTTAGTCCTCTCCGTCGCCTTTAGTCCCGTATCTCCCCTGTTGGCCAGTAGCAGCCGGGATAAAAGCATCATCCTCTGGAACGCCGACACCGGAGAAAAAATTCGTAACCTTGGGGGATGGTTTTCCGGCCATTCTGAATTAGTGGATGCCCTCGCCTTCAGTCCTGATGGGACCATGTTAGCTTCCGGGAGTTGGGACCGCAAAATCATTCTCTGGAATCCCTACACCGGCAAAGCATTTCGCAAACTCAGGGGCCACTCAAGCTGGATCTATTCCCTCGCCTTTAGTCCCGATGGCATTACCCTCGCCTCCGGCAGTCGCGACACCACCCTGATGCTGTGGAATGTCCACACCGGCAAGCAATTTTTTACTCTCTACGGCGATTCTGGCCTCGTCAATGCCGTGGCTTTCAGTCCCGATGGCCAAACCATCGTCAGCGGGAATTTTGACGGGTCTCTGGTCCTCTGGGATGTGGGTCGCGGTGAACAAATCACCCGCTTACCGGGACATTCCGAACGGATCAATGCGATCGCCTTTAGTCCCGATGGCAAATTAGTCGCCAGTGGCAGCCGGGATCAAACCGTCATCCTCTGGGATATCCGCAAACGCCAGCGGATTTGTACCCTGACCGACCACAGCGATCGCGTCTTTGCCGTCACCTTCAGTCCCGATAGCAAAACCCTCGCCACTGCCGCAGGGGATGAGACGGTTAAGTTATGGCAGGCACCGTGATGGGAGATGGGGGAGATGGGGGAGATGGGGAGGATGGGGGAGATGGGGGAGAAACCTCTTAGTTCGTAGTAACGACTTCAGTCGTTATCCCCTCTTAGTTCGTAGTAAC
>CAYUEH010000512.1:0-4406 GCA_964442465.1 uncultured Laspinema sp.
CCCCCCTTAAGAAGGGGGGCTTTAAAGAATGAGGCAAGAGGTCTAGTGAAGTCATGTAGCCGCGCGAGAGCGATCGCCTGTCCATAATATAAATTCAATCACCCCAAACAGTGATATCATGTAGCCGCGCGAGAGCGATCGCCTGTCCATAAGGGGATTGCAAAATATAAATCATCCAACCGTTCAACTGAAAGGAAGGTATCTGTAGGGGCGCAATGCTTGCGCCCCAGGGGCTTCGAGCATTGCGCCCCTACATTTACGGGGCTACTCCGTTGCGTCACGACGATCGCCTGTCCATAATATAAATGTAATCACCCCAAACGGTGAAGTCATGTAGCCGCGCGAGAGCGATCGCCTATCCATAAGATAAATTCAATCACCCCAAACAGTGAAGTCATGTAGAGGCGCTTCCCGAAGCGCCCCTACAGATAAACCTTGACCGGGCTAGGTGTTCCGGACTTACGGTAAATCCGTATTTCCCATCAGGTAGCGATCGCACTCCCGTGCCACCCCGCGACCTTCATTAATCGCCCAAACCACCAGACTTTGACCCCGACGGCAATCTCCTGCCGCAAACACCCCGGGAAGACTGGTTGTATAGTTCTCATGCTCCGCTTTCACATTGCTGCGGCCATCCCGTTCTAATCCCAAGGAATCTAATAACGGTTGTTCGGGACCCAAGAATCCCATCGCTAACAGCACCAACTGAGTCGGAACTACTTTCTCCGTACCCGGAACCGGCTTCGGTGTATAGCGGCCTTGCTCATCTTTGAGCCATTCTACCACCACCGTATGTACCGCTTTCACCCGGCCTTTATCATCGCCTTCAAACTTTGTCGCCGTCGTGGTATAAACCCGAGGGTCAGCCCCAAATTTCGCTGCCGCCTCTTCCTGACCATAATCTAACTTATACACCTTCGGCCATTCGGGCCAAGGATTGTTGGGGGCCCGAGTTTCTGGGGGTTTCGGCAGAATTTCCAACTGGACCACACTGTTGCATCCGTGACGCACAGAGGTTCCCACACAGTCGGTCCCGGTGTCACCGCCACCGATAATCACCACATCTTTGCCTTCAGCAGAAATAAAGCTGCCGTTTTTGTGTCGGTCTAAAACCGCTTTGGTATTCCCAGTGAGGAAGTCCATCGCGAAGTAAATCCCCTGTAAATCGCGCCCTTCAATGGGTAAATCCCGGGGTTTCGTCGCGCCGGTACAGAGAATCACCGCATCATACTCTTCCATCAGTTGTTGCGCCGTGATATCTTTGCCCACTTCTGTATTACAGACAAATTTCACCCCTTCATCTTCCAGGAGTTTAATCCGGCGTAATACCACTTGTTCCTTATCCAGTTTCATGTTAGGAATGCCATACATCAGCAATCCACCGGGGCGATCGGCCCTTTCATAGACCGTAACCTGATGTCCCACCCGGTTCAACTGTGCTGCTGCCGCCAATCCCGCAGGACCGGAACCGATCACAGCAACGGTTTTACCCGTGCGTTTTTCCGGGGGTTCCGGGGTAATCCACCCCTCATCCCATCCTTTATCGGCAATGGTATTTTCAATATTTTTAATCGTCACCGGGGGGTCGGTGATGCCCAGGACGCAGGACCCTTCACAAGGGGCCGGACAGACGCGACCCGTGAATTCTGGGAAATTGTTCGTTTTGTGGAGGCGATCGAGCGCTTCATGCCACAAACCCCGATACACCAGGTCATTCCATTCCGGGATGAGGTTGTTGATCGGACAACCGCTTGCCATCCCACTAATTAAGGTGCCGGTATGACAGAAGGGAGTGCCGCAATCCATACAACGCGACGCCTGGGTGCGGAGCTTGTCCTCCTCCATGTGTAGGTGGAACTCGTCCCAGTTGCCGATGCGATCGAGCGGGTTTAGTTCAGACGGTAATTCGCGCAGGAATTCAATAAAGCCAGTGGGTTTTCCCATTGTTCGTGTCCTCTGTTCAAGATTCGGTCAGGGTTCGGGTTAAATGGCGGGATCATGCAGACGGTCAAAACTGTACAAGCGATCGCTGACAAGCCGTTTGATTCTACAGGTTTGCCGTATTTTATCATTGCCTTCATTGAAAGTGAATATCGAATTGTTAAGCAAGGCCCTATAAATTCCCCGGGGAAAAATCCAGCCAATCCTCATCCCAAGCGGATTCTCTCCCCCTCCCCCCGGCAACTCTCCCCGGATTCCAAATGTTATCATTTTCCAACATTCTGCCCCTCCCAAGGGCATCATCCCACTGGCGTGGGGAGGTTGTCGGCAGAGTCAAATCACCTAGAGATTGCATTTATCCTTAGAGTCTGAGCTTTGAGGCAAGGGGGCGATCGCAGTTGAACTCGCTCAATCAGCCAAACCAACAGGGAACGCAAATCACCTCATTGTTAGAGTAACTCAGCATAAATATCATCAGCAGGATCGTCCCAGACTTCCTGCAACGAAACCTGACTAACCCCCTGCCAAAACTCAGCCTCATCATCAAAACTGAAAGTGTTCCATTCCTCCATTCCTTCCTCCCAATTCTTGGGTATCACTGAGTTTTCTTCCCTACTTTTCATCAATCCTTCCCCTCACCCAAGCGCGAAACGCTTTGATTGCTTTATTTCTCCCTTCAACCTTACTTTGCTCTAAATACTGAGGAATCACCTCACCCAAAGGCAACCCTGGGAAATGAGGACTTTCACTCACCTGAACATATTGCCCCCCTTGCAACACATTAATTTCCAACTTCGTCCCGTCAAACCGCCACAGTTCCCCCACTCCTAATGCTTGATAATTATTAAACCGAGTCCGAGCAGTAATATCAATTTCAATCGCCAAATCCGGCGGCGGGTCCACCGTTAAATCAATCCGCTTTTTGCCTCGAATAGCTGCCTCATTTTCAATATAGAAACAGTCATCAGCTTCTAGCCCTTGTTGCATCACTTCACTTTTGAATGTGGTAGATCCTAAACTCCAAAAATCTAAATCTTGTTCTTCCATCAAAATTTTAACTAAATCGCCAATCATTACTTTATTGGCCTCATGTTCCGGCAATGGCACCATAACTTCTAAAACCCCCTGACTATAATTAATCCGCACACCCGGTTTTTCAGCATACTCCCCTAACAGTTGTTCGTACATCGCCCAACTAACATCAGTCATCAAGAGTTGTCCACCCGGTGAAACCTTGAGTTGTTTAATTTGAACTTGCATAGCTCCCTCCAATAGCAATTGGTCATGTTAACTTAGGATTGGGTCTTCAGTTTTTATTTTATCTTAACCTCGTACCCTCCGTTTATCTTGACCAAGGGCCGATCGCCCCACAACCTTAAAAAGGCGATCGCCTGTCATCCATCCCGCCTCTAATGTACTCATTTTACTCGTTCCCAGGCTCTGCGGTGGGAATGCCAAATTGGAGGCTCTGCCTCCTAATAAACCACTCCCCATCATAACAGCAGCACATCCATTGTATCAAATAATCAATAATTCTCCCAAGTTTTTCCCGTCAATTTATGAGCTAAATCCTCCGCATTCATGACATTTAATTGACTAATATCAAAGTATTGTTTACTACTTTGCATCCCCCCTGGACTGGCTTTCACAAAATCAGTGGGATGTAAATCGGCCAAAATAAACACTCGTGCCGGATACCAGGAATTATCGATTTGACTGCGGCGACTTCTTGCGGTTTCCACTAACTCCAAGTCAGATTTATCGATGTTTTTCCATTTAATCGAAAAATTCTCTTCAGACTCTAAATCCACAACCGCCTCAATCTTGGCAATTTGCTCAACTCCCTTGTTGCGGTACATCCCAAAGTAAAGACTGCGGCGATGATTGTAACTCCCGTCAGTGGCGGGACAAACGTAAATTTGATGCTGGAGGACATCATCGAAGGAGACGCGACAATTTACGACATCCAGATGGTATTTCCAAGAGGGGAGTAAATTTTCTTCATTCATGTATTCTTCCAAATCTGCGATCGCATCCACCAGATTTTTCGGTAAATAGCTGAGTTTCAACGCTTGCAGGAACTGCTCAAAGCTAACCGCAGCGAATGCCACCCCCATTTCCTCGGCAAGGCGATCGATATCCTGAAACGCTTCCGGGTTGGGTTCTTCCCATTCAAAGTTACCCAAAGCCATCAACACCTTAATTCCCGCCTGTTCTTTCATCGGCTCAAGATGGCGGATTAATTGCTCTAAATTAAACCGATTATCCCGTTTGGTTTCGATAACAATTGAGAAAGCCTCTTGACTAATTGTGCCATCAGGAACGCTTTTTTTACCTCGATTTTGTTGGCTAAACTTGACCCCAACTGCTCCTGATAAGCGTTCACCCAATAATGTACTCAGGACTTCAGATAAAAATTTAGGATTTTCTTCGTAAAGCAGCTTGAGAATCAGTAAGCAGTAGTT
>CAYUEH010000513.1:0-4398 GCA_964442465.1 uncultured Laspinema sp.
TCTAGGGAAATTGCCGCTTGGGCGGAGATGACTTGCAACAGTTCAATCCGTTCTTTTGTAAATGCGCCGGTTGCTAAGTTATTTTCCAGGTAGATAATGCCGGTGAGTTGTCCTTGATTGAGGATGGGCGCACATAAAACCGACTTGGGTTGATTCTGAACAATATAAGAGTCGGTGGTAAAAGTGCCAGCATTTGCCGCATCATTTAAGATGACGCTGGACTGAGTGCGGGCCACATAATGAACGATCGCACTCGACAGTTCCAGACTCTCTTCGATGGGCACCGACTGCACAGCAATTTCTTCTGAACCATTGATAATTCCCGTAGCTTCAATCGATAATTTTCCAGCGACGGGCAAAATCAGAAACCCTTTTTGAGCACCGGCATTCTCAATCGTCAGCCGCATCAATTTATCCAGCAATTGATCTAAAACAATTTCGCTGGCAATGGCTTGGGAGGCTTTAACAACCGTTTCGATATCTAACCCTTTGCCATCCCGACCCGTTGTCGTCACGGATACTGTCCCAGTTTCTCCACTGCGCTGGGTGACTTTAACTAGGAGGTTGGGATAGGTTTCTGATAGGGATTTGAGTTTCGCCGTTGCTCCCCAGCTTGCATAACAAGCGTAGGCATTTTTAAGATAAAACTGCCCAATTTCTTCTCGGTCCAGAGTCAGATAATATGCAGCCGCTCGTTCGTAGGCTAATCCTTCTTCATGAATAAACCCTTGTTTTTTGGCTCCTTGGATTGCTTTTTCGTACAGGGTTTGAGCTTCCAAATGGTTGCCCGAGATGCGAGCCAGTTCCGCTTGTACCAAGTCGTATTTGTTTTGATAATTCTCCGGCGCATATTTCGCCCATTCTTTCATTAATTCTTGATTTGAACGGGCTTTGTTCAGGAATTCGGCTTTTTTGAGGGGGGGGGTAGATTCGCTCTGGCAAACCGATACAAGGGCTAAAGAGTAATAAAATATATGCTGAGGAAAGACAACATAAGAAGCAGAACTCTCTCCGTAAAGGTCGGCTTTTTGAGCAGATTCTAAGGCGCTATCGAACTGATTCAAATAGGAAAAAGCAATGGTTTTTGCTAAATAGGTGATAAACAAGAGCCATAAAGCATTGCCTTCCACCCAGGCCGCTAAAAACTGTTCCTCTTCTTCCCAGGAATTGCCAATTATTAATCCGTAGTCCTCTAAATCTTCTTTCAGCAAATTAACAGCAATTCCCCTCGCTGCTTCTATGTAATAGACGGAATAGACTTGCTTTAACTTAATCGTCAATTGGGTATATTCTGCATAGCGCGGTGCGAACTCTGTTAGGTTATAGCCTGCAAAGGTAGAAAATAAGGTGTAATCGATGGCGTTATAACAGGCATTCTCTAAATTTCCCGTTTCGATTCCCACCTGAATGCCTTCTTGCATTTGTTCCAGGGGGATGGCGCGAAACGGGTCTTTCCAATGCCGGACAAACCCATTGCTGTAATGAGTAACAAGGGCCTTAAAATCTCGAACATCGAGTTGATCCACTAACGTTAAAGACAGTTGCCCAACTTGATATCCGGAATCAATATTTTTCATGGCTCCACACAAAAGTTGAGCGTAAAAAATATACACGGCAGCAGCAAAAGGAGAATTGCCATGTTGAACACAAAGCCTGACGGACGTTAGGGTGACAATCGGATATAAGAGAGGATTAGTAATAATGGCAGCCGAGGTGACAATCAGTAAAATTCGGACAGCGGCAAGCTGATAGGGGTCGGTCATTTCCGGCAGATTGGCTAAATCCTCAATCTTTCGGTCACCCAATAGCTCTTGGATCACATTCTGTTCTGCTTCAATCTCTTCCGGGGTAGGAGTTCGAGGCAGGACTACACCCAAGGGTTCTAAAATTTCTAAAGCAGTCTCGATCGCCAACTGTAGCTGAAGTTGCGCGTACTGGGATTGAATTTTTAGCTCGTAGATTTTGACCCGCTCAAGCAGAGATTGAGCTTCTTGCAAAACCACGGCCCCTAATTGTTCCGCCTCTTCAAACCGCGTATTCAGATAATACACTTCTACAGTTTCCACATGAAGTGCCAGCGTCAACTCATATTCAGTTTGCCAGCTATCTGGAGGCAGCAGGGCTAATCCCGCTTCTAAATATTGGAGCGCCGGTTCATAGGCGGTGGAATCCTTGGCCTTTTTACCCGCTCTCAAATTCAAACGAGCCAGTTGATTTTTCTCAGAATCCGTCGCAATTAATTCCGCCCCCTTGTTGAGTTGGTTGACAATATCAAAGATATTTTCTTCCAAGCTCTCCGGTGGGGTGTTCTGTAGGAATAACCGCCCAATATTGAGGTGGAATTCTTTTTTCTGGGCTTCGGGAATCAAAGAATAGGCAGCTTGCTGAACTCGGTCATGCAAAAATTTGTAGGGAATATAAGCAGGATAACTGGCAAACAATTCCAGGGATGAATCCGGACTTTCTAACATCAGCGCCTCTCGATCCCACAGCATCGGAGTTTTGTAGCCATCGGTCAAGGGGACAATTAATCCTTCCTGAAGTGCGGATAACAAATCGTTTGCGGTTGCTGAAATAGATTTAGCATTGACCACGGACAAGGTTTCTAAATCAAATCGGTTACCTATACAAGCTGCAAGTTTCAGGACGTTCTGGCTACTGGCATGGAGCTTGCCAATTTTATTGACCATTAACTCCACCACATTATCGGTGATTCCGACTTGTTGGATAGAGTCAATATTCCATTCCCAATTCCCAGAATTGTAGTTAAAAGATAGGAAATGTTCCTGATATAAATATTCCAGTAATTGAGTTAAGAAAAATGGATTCCCCCCAGTCTTACTGAAGACCAGTTCAGTTAACGCCTCTGATTTTGCCGTGGAAACATTCAAAGTATCCTCAATTAACTGGCTAACTTGTTCAATTAATAAAGGCTGAAGCTGAATCGAATCTACTTGAGTTCCCGCTTTTTGAATCCGCTCTACGGTTAAGATAAACGGATGAGTAGGACTCACTTCATTGTCTCGATAAGCGCCAATGGTTAGCAGGTATTGGTTGTCCGCATCACTCAGGAGTTGTTCCAGCAACTTCAATGAGGCAGAATCGGCCCACTGGAGATCATCGATAAACATCACTACAGGATGTTCGGCTTGGGCAAAAACATTTACAAATTGTTGAAAGACTAAGTTAAAACGATTTTGAGCCTCGGTGGGTCCCAACTGGGGAACGGGAGGCTGTTTACCCATAATTAGTTCTAATTCAGGCATCACTTCAATGATGACTTGAGCGTTGTTTCCCAAGGCATTTAAGAGCTTTTGTTTCCAGATTTGCAATTGCCCTTCACTTTCCGTGAGCAACTGGCGAATTAATTCTTGAAAGGCTTGAATCAAGGAACTATAGGGAATATTTCGTTTAAATTGGTCAAATTTACCAGAAATGAAATATCCTCGGGATTGGACTAGAGGTTTTTGAACTTCATTGACTAAAGCTGACTTACCTACACCGGAATAACCCGCCACCAATATCAGGACGGGAGTTCCTTGACCGAGACTCTCCCAACTGTTTAAGAGTTGTTGAACTTCTTGTTCTCTTCCGTAGAGTTTCTGGGGAATTTGGAACTTATCGGATTGGTCCTGAGTTGCTAAAGGAAATGCGGAAATTTCGCCGTTGGTCTGTAATTGATGTAAACAGGTTTCTAAGTCTAATTTTAACCCTCTGGCACTTTGATATCGCTCCTCAGCAGTTTTTGCCATGAGTTTCATGACCAAATCAGAAACCACCGGGGGAATCCTGGGGTCAATTTTAGCCGGTGGCACAGGTTTTTTGGCGATATGAGAGTGAACCAGTTCTAAGGGAGTGGTGGTTGTAAAAGGAAGTTGATGGGTCAGTAGTTCGTAGAAAGTTACCCCTAATGAATAAAAATCCGTGCGGTAATCGATCGCCCGGTTCATGCGCCCGGTTTGTTCTGGAGAAATATAAGCTAAGGTTCCTTCCAGGCGATCGGGGTTGAGAATCGTCGGATTTTCCCGAGACAAAACGCTGGAAATGCCAAAATCGATGATTTTAACTTCCCCACTTTCTGGGTTATAGACAATATTGGAGGGATTAATATCCTTGTGAATGATATTGGCGGCATGGATTTCTCCTAAACTTTCGGAGATGGCGATCGCCACCGTCAGAAACTCCTCCAGGGGGAACTGGCGTTCCGTCATCCAACCCTTTAAAGATTTACCGCCAAAATCTTCTAAAGTCATCACCAGACTGTTCTGGTATCGGTGTAAATCGTAGACTTGAACGACCCCCTTCCCCGCCAAGGACCGGGTAATTTCATATTCCTGCTTGTAGCGGGTGAGTTCAGAGGGGTTGGGATAATCTTGTTTAAGAACTTTCAAAATCATC
>CAYUEH010000514.1:0-4394 GCA_964442465.1 uncultured Laspinema sp.
AATCATCTTCCCAAGTAGCAGTAGCAAACGCCTCTGGATAAAGCTGGGAGACCTCAATTTCTTCTACCGGAGTTACCCGTGAACCAGCTTTGATGTCATAGTATTGGTCTGACTCGATTGCGTAAGGAAGCTCACTTAAGCCTTCCCCTTCTTTAATCGCTTGCCGATTGACAGCCCATTTCAACGGTTCGGGTGGGTCATCTATCCCTGAATCCTCGACGGGATAAGGGTATCCATAATTACGCTCGTAGGCTTCCCTACGGGCCGTCAATGCCTGTAATTCTTGATATGTTTCTGACTCAAAGTCATTAATTTGTTGGGCGCTGTATCCCAATGCTAAATACTGTCTCTTAAATTCTTCTTTCATCGAGCCGTCCACATTGTAGTGGGCCTGGATCTCCCTCGGGGCGATCGCATATCCTGCCTTCTGGGGTTCTCTAGCTTCAAGGCTTTTTTGAGTGTTTGAGGCATCCCGGGCTTGATTATATAAAGCTCTAAAATTTCTTAGATCCATCGCTTAACTCTTTTGTGCCTTCCTAATGAATTTTATTAAATTATACGTTTTTTTGTGAGGCTCACCCACTGGAGCAAGTCATGATAAACTTTCAACATTTTGATAACAAGCTCAACGACTGGATTTATATCAATGCCGAGGGAGAATCTCCTGAAATTTTGACGGAATCTCTGGAGAACACCATGCTAGAGGCTATTTTCCCGGAGGCTCCTGAAGGCACGTTCAGTATCGGGGAAATCCAAAACTCGACCACTCCGGAGGATTTAGAGAAGCACCCTAACAAACATAAACTGCTCCTCGCCTCCGGAAAACGGCTGGTTTATGGCCCCCAAGATTATAAGCAAGCACTCGATCGCATCTTGCCCGACGAAAAAGATAAAGCCGCTTATGCGTCACTATTCATCGGCAGTTGCCTGGACACTCTGAACAGCCGACAAGTCCGAATTTTAATCGTCGAAGATGATAGGGAATCTCCACAGGCCGGGGAAAATAGCGGAATTTTACCCAACTCGGTGGCCTTAGCGCAAGTCGGTGACTCCCACGGCAAAATTTCTCCGGCCCTCGCTCGTTCGTGGGAGGCCCTCGACGCTAAACTTCAAAACGGCCCCCGAATTGATGGACAGCCGGATGAAATCATCCGCCATGTCGTGCAGCATCGAGCCTTTTTCCCCGACTTTCCAGGGGAAGCCAAAATTGCCAAAGGAACACTCGCGCCCAAATCTTTGGATGAGCTTGACCCCAGCCAACAGCAACCGTTAGATTTAATCCTGCCCCGTTCCAGTTTCAAAGGAGGAACAAAAAAACCAGCCGTGGGACTCTACGAAGTTTCGATGTGGATGGGAGTCAAAGCCATTTCGGAGTGGACCCTAACTTCGACAGCGGAAGCAGGGTTGGAAAGAGATACCCTGCGAACTCTAGAAAAAAAGGCCGCCTTTCTGAGCGTCGAATCGAGCGATCCCCGGAAGGTGGCACAGCTTTACTGCGAAACTTACGAAAAAGCCCAAGCGGCTCGTTTGGTAAATGCCATCACCGAGGACAACCAAAATGTCTCTTCACAAGATTCTGAACCCTCCTCAACAGAACAGACTTTTTACAAAATTCTGAAAGCTGAGTTAGCCGGAGGCCATGCCCAACTTCTCGAATCCAAGTATGTGCGGGATAAGCTTGATGAGTTCCTCCGGTCTTCTCGCCTAGAGATAGCAACCGGCGGAGCAATTAAGTGGGATAGGGCCAGCATCATTATCCCCTCCAAACAGTTGAATGATGACCAGGTTTGCGTTCCCAAGTTTGATTATGGCAACGAAATCCTGGGATTCCGTTCTCCCCTGCTCTATGAAGATGCGATCGCCATCCAAACTAATACCTTTACGACGGACCTCCTCGACCCAGAGGGACGCCCGCTCATAGGAGTCGCGGTGGTCAGTGATGAATCTTATCCTGAATACTTGGCCCGCACCATTGAAGGAATAACGGGTTGCTCGGTCATTTCTTCTGAAACGTTACGCGATCGCCCGACGATTGCCCCAGACGAAAATCTTCGGGATTATGCACTGCGGCTATTTGCTGAAGAATTTATCAAAATTGAAGCCCCAACTCAATTTCAAAAAGACCCAACAGCTTTACAGTCGTCGGAGCGTACCGACCTGGAAACTCAATTACAGCAACATTTGCATAAGCTGGAAAACACCCTAAAACATCAAACCTACTCTCAGGCAGCTGGGGAAGATTACGACGGCGACTCTAAATCCTTTGCCCTTGCCGCTTCCTATCTAAAAACGACCGCCTACCTCAAACAACAACAACATCCACACCACGCTCACCCACCCACCCCCAAACTCAAGAAGGCTTCCTTTGTTGAATCTGATGGCTCTGGTTCCCCACTTACCAAAATAGCGCTGCATATGGCCAACCATTGGGTCGGGATTGCTAATAATCAAGTTAAAGCAGCACGCTGTGTGGAAGAAGAAGTCGAAGTTTTGAGAGACTATGGATCCATTCAAGAGCAGCAAGGCTACCTACGTCAAATTAGCTCCCATTACCAAAATCTACTGCAAGTTGACCGTCAGGCTGTTCAGGCGAGCGAGCGTCTCCCGGAGGACCTGCGACCTGGCGTAGAATCTTTTGCCGCACTGCCGCTTATCGTCGCACCTGAACAAGTTAAGCAAGAGTTAGAGGGATATCGGCAATTTATTCGGTTTAAAGTCGTGCCCCCGCTACTGATTCAAAACCAGATTGCTGTGGATAGTAAAAAAAGTGCGACCCCGATGGACGAGAATGTTGTCCGCCAATATGGCAACCTCATCCATCGGGTCCCCAGTTATCTGCGGGAGAAAAAACATCCAGATATTTATAAGAGTGGTCGAGTCATCAAAACCAATGGCTATTCGTTAAAAGAGCTAAACATTCAAAATGTCAACAGCCACTTTCAACGCACCGAACTGGAAGCTCGCCCCATCGAACAGTTTCGAGATTTATTCCCCAATAAGACCTCCACAGGCGAACCTACATTTTCACCCAGCCAAAAGTTGCGGGCACTCCAGGCGAAGACTGAATTCGATCGCCTGTTCAACTACGCCAAAGAGCAGGATATGAAACGCCGAAGTGAGTTGGGGCCAGTGTTGCGCTGTCAAACCGGCGGAGGAAAAGAACTTGCTATCACCAATATTACTGAAGCTAATCACCCCTTAGCCTTTCAAGCTAATGAATTTGAGGTTCTTTTCGTGCCCAATAAGCAGCGGCATACTTATCCGCACCATCAAGTTTTGGCCCTTGCGAAAACCGGCGAAATTTTGGAAAATGGAAAACCCAAATGGGCCGTATTGGGGACCCTCAGTGAAAGTGACCGGAAGGCTTACCAGATGGGGGCTGAAACGGTAGAAGCCAAGCTGAAAGTTTTAGAGCGAAAACCGGGAATCAGCGAACGGCAATGCCAACTTTTGTTTGAACGAGCCACCACAATGGCGTCAGCCTGGAGGGAGCAAGCCCAAGAACGGGGTGAACTGTTCGCAATGGCGGCGGCTACCTGGCATTTATGCACGACTCCAGATAATCGTTCGGCATCCGAGAAAGATCCTGATGAGTACAAAATCCAACATTTTGTCTTTGCCGCATTCCCCGACGAAATTGCCGAACAGTGCAAATCATTCCAATTTCGCCAACTGATGGTGACGGGAATCCAAGGGGTCGAAGCCATTCCCACCGGCGAGATTTCTCTGAAGATTGATTGCGATCGCCAATTACCCCCCGATGACCCTTATGCAGGGCAACGAATTCTTTTCGCTGCAAATGAAACCGACCACTATGAACGAGTGGGAGCTTTGAATGTCAAAGAGGCCCAACTCCCTGTAGGTACGGAAGCCCGAGGAGTCTGCACCCCAGGAGGGTGCTACAGCGCTACCTTAAAAATTGAAGGATTACCAGAACCCATTTCCATTGGTAAAATCAACGAAAATGACTTTGCCCATGTCCCCTTAACCGGGCAAACGCTCCCCCTTCAACTGCAATCGCTCCCCTCGATGTCCTATCTCGTTAAAACCGAACAAGGGCAACTCATTGGTGAGCTCGATAGCGATTCTGTCGCCTGCCTAAATGATGCGGGAGTTTTAAATCGGCGGTTTGCGTTCTCGGCATCCTTGCAAACCCTCGGCAAACAACAAGGAACTTACACTTTGGCCACAACCGCCAAGGGTAATACCATTGCCATCCGTAAGCAAAATACGATACGTGGAGGAGCATTCAAAAATCATCGTTTCTCCGGCCAAACCTTACGGTTGGTCATCGAAGAACAGCGGACTCAACAAATCGCGGCGGTTGTCCCTGATGCTAACGGCTCCAAAGTCTTAGGCATCTTCACCCCCAATACCAAAACTTCTAAAATTGC
>CAYUEH010000515.1:0-4392 GCA_964442465.1 uncultured Laspinema sp.
GTTTGAAAGATATTTTGCACCATTGTTTTATTAGAATTCGCCGCCACTTGATCCAGTTGCAGCACTTCCCCCGCATCTAAACTCCAACCCAGAGCACCGAGATTTTGCTGTGCCTGTTCCACACTTTTTGCACCGGGAATGGGAATCATCCCTTTGCAGATGCACCAATTGATGGCAACCTGGGACATGGTTTTATTGCGGTCCGAGGCAATTGCTTTCAAACAGTCTAACAAAGGCTGAATTTTGGGTAAAATATTCCGAAACAGAAACCCGCGAATCCCTGGAGGGAAGGGACCGTTTTTTGAGTATTTTCCGGTTAATAATCCCAAAGCGAGGGGACTGTAGGCAATCAGTTGAATTCCCAGGCGATCGCAGACTTCTTTTAGCCCCAATGTTGTCACGGGATAGGTCGAGAGTAGAGAGTATTGGACTTGCAGGGTAGCAATGGGAACTCCGCGATCGCTAAACTTTTGATAAATGCGTTCCAGGCGTTTGGGACCGTAATTGGACAAACCGACTCCCTTCACCAACCCGCGATCGTATAAATCCGCCAATCCATCCAACAACGACCATTCCTGCCACGGCGCATAATTCGCCGTAGACCAATGCATCTGCACCAAATCCAGCCGTCCCAACCGCTGCGCCGACGCTTCCCCAGCAGATACCATCGACTGCCGCGTCAACCGCCAAGGATAAGGCGCTAACTTGGTTGCTATACAAATGTTATCCGCATTCGGACCCTGATACTCCTGAGTAAACCGCCCCAACAGCGTCTCACTCCGTCCATTCAGCTTGCCAGTCCCATAGGAATCCCCGGTATCGAATAACGTCACCCCATTTTCGACACAAAGATTAAACACCGCTTGTAATTCCGCATCCATATTGGGTTCATATCCCCATAAGAGCCGGTTACCCCAAGCCCAAGTACCGCAGCCCATAAGTGGAAGAGACAGATTGGTTGCCATAGTCACAGGTGGTCAATGAGTTGAATCGGGTCTATCTTACAATAGGGCGCGTCCCGACAATCAAGTTTTTTGTTATTGGTCGTTGGTCATTGGTTCTTGGTCATTTTGGGCAGTGGGGTGATGATGACTTTGGGATACAGGTTTGGTAAAATGGAAAGTAGAATTCTAGGTCATTTTATGTCCCATTCTGAATGATTTGAAAAACTTCAAAAGTTATCTCATGATGAAACACTTGAAATTCTCCAGTTTCTGACCACAGAATTAGCGAAGGAGGAAAGTTTGGGAGGTTTGAATCATAGCACCGATTAAAAGAATAGACCTCTTGCAAAATACCGGATTGATACCGCTAACCCCCATTAAAAAGGGGGGGTAGAATTCTGCAAGAAGTCTAATCTCTCCAAAAATCAAGAGTTTGGGAGGCATAAATCATGGGCGATAAACGCCAACTCCGTAATAACAATAAGAAGTAGAACAATTATACATATCTACCTCTAACGTGAACTCGGCTGTCCAGGCTGGAGAGATCTGGAGCATCGGGTAGTCATCCGTTCCGCGATCGACCGCAATTGAATTCCCATTCTGGTCATAAATTTCCATGTCGATATCGCTGCAATCTTCATCGCAAACGCCAATAATCGCATAAGTCGCGCCTTTTCTCAGGGTGAAAGTTAAGCGAGCCTCACCATTGGCGTCCAATCTATCGATATAAGGACCGGCAAAAAGCTGATAATCTCCGAATCCCAACGCCCTGGCTGCAAACATTAGCTGATTGGGTATTTCCTCCTCATAACGGCTGCTTGCGATCGCCACTGTGGAACTAAAAAGAGAGACACTGGCAAGCAGACCAAAAGCGATTTGAGTAATTTTGTTAACTTGCATGGTTTTGACTCCATCTATTGATTGCCTTCACTTATTTATCGGGCAAGAACTGAAAATTTATGCAATCCGGGTTTAGCAGAAACAATTGTTCAGGATTTCTCTATATTCAGTTGATTGAAAATAACTAGCTGTCGATCATCACAACCGTACAGCGTCGTTGCTTTAGGAGGATCCTCATCAAGGCATAGGCTTGATATTCCCGTTTGTTTCCGGCATTTTGCCCCATTGATTGATGCTACATTGGTGCAGAGTTTTCCTCACACCCAATGTACCGATTGTACCACAGAAAATCATTGGCTAATGTTAAGATTTATTTTCAATCCACCTCCTAACTTCTTCATCGGTAATCACATAACGATCATGGGTTCCTCCTTTAATAACAATCCTAATTTTTTCCTGTTTAGGTCTGTCGCTTTCAATGGATAAACAGCCAAAACCTGTCTCTTGCCAAGTCTGAAGCAAAAGGGCCTCAATTCGGGCAAACACTTCCTCAATATTAGTTGGCTTGCTTTCAGGTTCAGATCACATAATATTTCGGTTAAAAGGTTGAAACTTAAAAGTCACGGGTCATAGAGTCAGCAAAGATAAAAACTTAGTTTTTTATCGGGGAGGTCTGCCCTATGATTTTGGAAATAGAAGGTTTGCAAGCTATATTCCCAGAAAAAATCCGGTTTTCACCGTATTTTTACGGAAACCCACTTTTGCCAAAAAAGCTGAACAACTTAGGGTTTTTGAGCATAAATCCTCATAGCAATACATTAACAGCCTTTAAAAAGAAAAAAGTTGCCAAAAAGTGAAAGTCAGTGAAAAAAAAGTTGCCAGAAAGTGAAATCAGAAGTAGAATAAAGTGAACAAAAGTGAATTAAGCTGGGGTGCATCCCTCTCTCCAGAGGCATAGACCCTGGTTGTGTGACGATTGATTAATTCTGGACAAGGCTATGGATACAGAAACCATCGTTCAACGGGTCAACCAGGTTGTTGCTCAGAAAACTGGCACATCTCTCAAAGAGATTCAGATCCATATTTTGCGGGGGTCGTTGAATCAAGAGGGATATGTTAAGATGGCTCGGCAACTAAATAGAAGTGAAGCAAGTATCAAGAAACAAGCCTCTTTTCTTTGGCAATTACTCAGCCAAGTTTTTGGGAGAAAAATCACAAAAACTCGCTTAGAAGCATTAAGGCGATGTGTTTTACCCGGTGCGATCGCCCTTGGAGGTAAATCACAATTCATCGGCCATATAGATTGGGCGGATGCCCCGGATGTGCATAATTTTTTAGGCAGAATAACCGACTTAACCACCCTTCAGGAATGGATTAAAACAGATCGCTGTCGTTTAATTTCGATTGTCGGATTTCCCGGGAAAGGTAAAACCAGTCTAGCGGTTAAATTGGCAGAAGAAATCAGTGTAAACTTTGAAGGGATTATTTGGCGATCGCTCCTCAATGCCCCTGCTCTGGAAGAAATTCTCAGGGATTGGATTAAATTTATCTCCCCCCAACAAACGACGACGTTACCAAATAGCCTCAATCAACTCATTGCTCTATTAATCTCACATTTAAAACAAAAACGATATTTATTCATCCTAGATAACTGTGAATCAATCATGGTCCAACAAACCTCAGAAGCAAAATATAAATCTGGCTATCAAACCTATTACCAACTTTTGGAGGCCATTGCTAAAACTAATCATAAAAGTTGCTTAATCCTCACCAGTCGAGTAAAAATTAGTCACCTAGAAGCTCTGTCAGGGCCTGGTCAACCCGTGCGCTTTTTTATGTTAAACGGGTTAACGGTTGCTGACGGTAAAAACCTGTTTAAACAGAAAGGTGAATTTTCAGCCACGGACCAGGAATGGGAAACTCTGATTAATTTTTATCAAGGCAATCCTTTAGCCTTAAAGTTAACGGCTTCGCATATTCAAAATATCTTTGGCAGTCATGTCAGGGAATTTCTAGAACTCGGCAACTTTTGTTTTCAAGATATTCAAGATTTATTAGATTGGCCCTTTCAAGTTTCCTCCGATGAAGAAAAACAACTTTTGTTTTGGTTAGCAATTCACCGAAAACCTGTGTCAATCAGCCAATTAAAAGATAATTTGGTCGGTGGTATTTCTCAACAACAATTATCCAATCGATTAGCATCTCTCCATCGGCGAATGCTAATTGAACAGAGCGAAAATGGCGATCGGCCACAACCGGAGAAGCAGCAACGCTTTACCCTCCAGCCAGCGTTGATGGAATATGTCACGGAAAAATTTATTGAACTCGTTACAGAAGAAATTATTTCCGGAGAGTTTAAGTTATTTAGAACTCATGGGCTAAGGTTGGCTAAAAGCAAAGATTATATCCAAAGTAGCCAAGTTAGAGTCATCATTAATCCTTTGATTGAATCTTTATTAGAAAGAGAACAAATTTCGGCGGTAAATCTTCAGGATTATTTGAAAAATTTAGTTGAGCGCAGTCTACAAAAATATGCATTGAGACCTGGGTATATTGGCGGCAACTTAATCCATCTCCTTTGTCAGCTAGACACCCATCTCCAAGGTTA
>CAYUEH010000516.1:0-2978 GCA_964442465.1 uncultured Laspinema sp.
AGCACTTCTTCCTGACGACGGCGGGATTGTTAGGGCTGCTGGTGGGACTTGCCTATTTAACCCGTTAAGCAGAGGATAAAACAGAGTGCAGTGTCAAACGATTCCACTGGATCTGATTGTACAAAATGCGTATTGGGAGTCTGATGGGGTTCAAAGAGTGCCGTTCGAGGCGATCGCCGCCGAAACCTGGGACCAGTGGTTCCAGACTTGGTTGCAACAGCTTGAAACCGAACTGCCACCGGCGATCGGCTATGAACTAAGCCTTCGCCTGAGTGACGATGGGGAAATCCAACAACTCAATGCCCAATATCGCCATCAAGATCAACCCACCGATGTGTTATCCTTTGCCGCTTTAGAGGTAGAGTATCCACAGATAGAGTCTATCCCCGGAGAGATTCCTCTGTATTTAGGGGACATTATTATTTCCGTGGACACAGCCGCTCGACAAGCCGAACAGCAGGAGCATTCCGTCACCGTAGAACTCGCTTGGTTGGCGGCGCACGGACTCCTTCATCTGTTGGGTTGGGATCATCCGGATGAAGAGAGTTTGACGCGGATGCTAGGTCAACAAGAAACCTTATTGACTGCTATTGGTCTTGCCTGGTAACGATACACACAACACAACTTCTTAAAAAGTGCGGTTGTAGTATGGTGTCAGTATCTGAGCTTTCCTAGCGCACCAAAGCAATATCTGCTATGAAAATAGACCATTCGGAATTAACCGGCAAACCGACTCCATCCGTTGACCCACCATCAAATTTGTCTACTGTCCTGCCTATGTCTCAAGAGGGATCGACCCCACCATCAAAGCGAGCATCGCATCAGCCTACCCGATTCAATCGTGATTTGTCCTGGCAGGTTGCTACGAACTTATTCATTAGTTTTAAATATGCAGCAACGGGAATCAGCTACACCTTCCAAACCCAACGGAACTTTCGGATTCATGTGGTCATCGGTTCGGTGGCGATCGCCTTGGGGGTTTTTTTACAAGTCGGCTTTGTAGAAATTTCCATCATTACATTAACAATTGGGGCGGTTTTAACCATGGAACTCTTGAATACTGCCTTAGAATCCGTTGTGGATTTAACGGTTCAGCAAAGTTACCACGACTTGGCTAAAATTGCGAAAGATTGTGCCGCCGGTGCCGTATTAATCTCAGCGATCGTGGCGATCGCCGTCGCCGGATGCCTGCTGTTACCTCCCTTATTCACCTGGGTGCAAAGTATTCTTTAACTCTGGGTCTTTACCCTCCCCAGTGGAGACAGTCCCCGGTCCCCTGGACACCCTGTACGGTCCCCGCCTAAACTCCTCGGGTTATGAATGGCCAAGGCGGAAGTCTCAATCGCGATCGGGAAGGGTGGAACTCATCCACCCCTCACCGGAACCCGAGTCCCCAGATCCCGAAGCGGCATCCCTTTGCAACCCTTGAATCCGGCCCGCGCAACTCCAGTTTAAAAACCTCTAATTTTATCAGAAAATGTCAATGGATTAATTTAACAGAATTGGCCTAAACTGCCAACTCTAAGTTTTAAACTCTAAACTCTAAAATTGCCAATTATTATAATGATTGTTCGCCTAAATAGGAGTCTATACCTTGATTGTCGTTATCGATAACTACGATAGTTTTACCTACAACCTCGTCCAGTATCTCGGAGAATTGGGCAAAGAAACGGCGATCGCCTCAGATATCCGCGTCTACCGGAACGACCAAATCACCCTCGACCAAATTCGCCAATTAGGACCGGATGCGATCGTCATCTCCCCAGGACCCGGACGCCCGGAAGATGCCGGCATTTCCCTGGAGTTAATTACCCAATTAGCCCCCACCCTGCCGATTCTCGGCGTTTGCCTCGGCCATCAATGTATCGGACAAGTCTTTGGCGGTCAAATCGTCGGGGCACCGGAACTCATGCATGGTAAAACCTCCGAAGTTCATCACAACGGGGTTGGCGTCTTTCAAAACCTCGCCAATCCCTTTACCGCCACGCGGTATCACAGTCTCGTCATTGACCGAGACACCTGTCCTCCTGAACTGGAAATTACCGCTTGGGTTGAAGATGGCACCATCATGGGAGTCCGACATCGGAAGTATCCCACCCTAGAAGGGGTGCAATTTCACCCCGAAAGCATCCTCACCACCCCGGGAAAACAACTGCTACAAAACTTTCTCAATCAGTTGAAATCCCCCGTGTAATCAACCCTTTCATCCTCGACCGTTGACCTTTAAATTCCGCTGTTTGTAGCGATTTCGATCATGATTAATCGGCGACAGTTTTTCCATTACGGGAAAGTAGCAGCTTTGGCAGGGATTGCCAGCACACTTCCTTCAGTATGGCAACCGTGGGCAGCGCAAACGCCCCCCAGTTCTGGAAACCGGCCTCAAAACACCAGTTCCCTCTCCGTAAAATGGTTAGGCCATACTTGCTTTTTATTTGAAGGAGAAGGCCAGCGGGTCCTCGTCAATCCCTTCCGGACCCTCGGATGTACCGCAGGATATCCCCCCCCGTTAGTCTCCGCAGATTTAGTCTTAATTAGTTCTCGGTTATTGGACGAAGGAAATACCGAAGGACTCCCGGGACAACCCCGATTATTGTTTGAACCCGGGTCCTATCAGTTTCGCAACAAGCAAATCCAGGGAATTCGCACGGACCACGATCGCTATGGCGGACGACGCTTTGGCATCAATGTCGCCTGGAGTTGGACCCAAGCGGGAGTTAAAATCCTCCACCTAGGCGGCGCCGCAGCACCGATTAATTCAGAACAGCAAATCCTCATGGGACGCCCAGATTTGCTGTTACTGCCCGTAGGAGGGGGTCCAAAAGCTTATACCCCCTCGGAAGCGAAGGAAGCAATGGTCAAATTGAACCCCAAAGTTGTGATTCCCATGCACTATCGCACCACTGCCGCAGATGCTGAGATTTGCGATTTGGTTGAGGTGGATGAGTTTTTATCAGTTCTGGATAATCGGGTTGTCGAAC
>CAYUEH010000516.1:3078-4392 GCA_964442465.1 uncultured Laspinema sp.
GTAAATTTACCAATCCCAATTCGCAATGCGCCATCAATGACCTGGGAAGATAACCCTAACCCTTGCAAAACGTGAGAGGGGGTTTCTACGCCGGAGGAGCAAGCGGCACCTGTCGAGATGGCGAGGCGATCGCGCACCCGAGAAATTACTGCACTGTTGGGAATATCCGGAACTGAAAGATGCAAATTTCCCGATAAGCGATCGCTCCTATCCCCATTAATCACTAAACCGGGAATTTCTTTAAGCAGTAACCCTTGCAACTTATCCCGCAACTCAGCAATTTTTCGCTCATCTTCCGCCATTTCTAATTGCAGCAACCGACAGGCTTCACCTAACCCTACAATTCCCGGAACATTCAACGTCCCCGAACGAATTCCCTGTTGATGTCCCCCGCCAAATAAAATCGGTTCCAACCGATAACCTTTTCGGATCACTAACGCACCAACGCCTTTCGGACCATACAACTTATGAGCCGAAATCGTCAGATAAGTGATTCCCCATTCCTGAAACTTGATGGGAATCTTTCCTACGGCTTGAGAAGCATCACAAAGAAAGGGAATATGATAAGTTTTAGCCAGATTGCCAATCGCTTCAACGGGATAAATCGTGCCAATTTCGTTATTAGCTGCCATCACGCAGAGCAAAGCAACCCCAGTGGCACAGACTTTTTCTAAATAGTCTAAATCCAGTTTCCCTTGGGAGTCTATTCGCAGGTAAACGATTTCGGCAAACCCTTTTTTTGCCAAAGCCTTGCAAGTATCTAATACGGCCTTATGTTCTACGGGAGAAACAGCAATTCGCGGTTTACTTGTAGCGGGGGTATGGGCGAAAATGGTCCCTTGAATCGCCAGATTAATGCTTTCCGTTGCGCCGGAGGTGAAAACGATTTCTTTGGGAGATGCGCCGATTAATTCTGCCACCTGAGTTGCTGCTTGAGACACTGCTTTTTCAGCGCGATCGCCATAACTATGGTCGATACTGCTGGCATTACCAAATTCTGTCGTCATGTAATGCACCATTTTCTCGGCCACTCTGGGGTCAACTGGAGTCGTGGCATGGTAGTCGAGATAGATGGGATAAGAGTCAGTCATCGGATATCCATCAACTCAAGTCTGAACTATTGTACCACCAAACGGCAAAGTGATGCGCTGATATAGTTTTCACTAGACCTCTTGCAAAAAAAAGGATTGATCCCCCCAACCCCCCTTAAGAAGGGGGGCTTTAAAGAATTTTGCAAGAGGTCTACTCATTTACCCGGTTTAAATAATGAAGATTGCCAGCTTTCAGCATAATAATTAGATGTTCGATTTGTTC
>CAYUEH010000517.1:0-3019 GCA_964442465.1 uncultured Laspinema sp.
CTGCAAGTTTCCCTTCTATATTCATCCGATGTTCGTAGTAACGACTTCAGTCGTTATCTTATCCAAGTTCGTAGTAACGACTTCAGTCGTTATCTTATCCAAGTTCGTAGTAACGACTTCAGTCGTTATCTTCCTTCAAAAAGTCTCGCTCGTCTTTCAAATAGCGAGCGAGACGCTCGCACTCCTCTTGTTCTATAATTGTCAAGAAATAGAAATCGCATCTGTAGTCAATGCTGGAACCTCCGAACTATTTTTATCAGGAATCTGTTCAATGAAAATATCCATCTTATTCAAATAAATTTCCCCGAAAATAGTCGCAAAAGCAACATCGGAAGCATCCCGTCCCGTTCCAATTCTAACAATGCCATTTTGAGGCGCTAACCTTGTGGCATCAAACAGATACCAACGTCCTCCCAAATATGCCTCAAAACAAGCATGAAAATCAGGCGGTTGTAACCCATAAGCATATCCTGCCACACATCGCGCGGGAATATTCAAGGCACGACAAAAGGCGATCGCCAAATGAGCAAAATCCCGACAAACCCCAATCCGTTCCGTTGCCGTATCAAACGCCGAAGTATGGGGATTGCTTGTCCCATACTGATAAATCACTTTTTCATAAATCCAATTACAAATCGCCGTCACCCGAGAATATCCGGTTGTCAAGTCTCCAAACTCAGAAAGGGCCAAATTACTCAGGCGATCGGACTCGCAATAGCGACTGGGATAAAGATAGTGGAACGTCTCCACGGGTAAATCTGCCGGTTGCACTTCAGCAATGGCATTGGCATCCCCATAAAAATGCGTCATTTCCACCGTTGCCTGATAGAAAACATTCAAATTGGTACCGCCAGGAACATTCACGCGGAAATAGCGGTTTTCCACGATGGGGGTAACATATTCATCGATGCGAATATCCGGGTCGATGATTAATTGTTCTGTGAGGATTTTCTGACAAGCGGTTTCGACAACGCGGATATTAAAGACAAAGGTACTGAGGGACTCAACATTATAATTGAGCGTACACCCTAGTTTGAATTTCATGTTTTCTAAATCGGGGATTGGGTAGAGTTGGATTTAATTTTAGCATAATTGGGAGGGAGGCGGGGGTTTGGTGGCGACAACCAGCAGGGTTTGGTGGGTTTACTGAAACATTCAAATCGGTTTCCAACCCAGTTATGCTGTTCCGGAAAGGTTTAAATACCCCCCTTTATTCTCGGTGTTGATGTTTTATGCTACACTAGACAGGGGAAGGAATAGCGTGGTATGATTTGCCAGAGATTAAAGCCCCCCACGCTTTTGAGTAAATATGGCAACACGCGGCGATTTAATCAGAAAATTGTTTAGAAGTTTCTCGGAAAATGACCGGGAAGAATTTTATGCTGCCGCGCAAGAATTAATCCAAGAAGAACGCAATAAAAATCATCTTTTATTAGCCAGAGAATTAGAAAAAAGTTTGCAGTTAACAAACCCCATCAAATCAGTCGCTTCTAATGGTTCACGGTGGCAAACTTACCCAGAAGTTCCTAAAGCTAAGGATACGGGTTTACCCCTGATTACCGTTCAAACCTACGATTTAACCTGGGAAAATGTCATCTTAACGGACAAAAACCGGGAAATTTTAGAGACGGTTGTTTTAGAAAATAGAAAACAAGAGATTTTAACCGCCTACAATCTCAAACCTCGGTCTACTCTTTTATTTTGCGGCCCTCCAGGTTGCGGAAAAACCCTCACCGCCCAAGTGTTAGCTAGTGTTTTATCCTTACCGTTGGTTTATGTGAATCTATCAGCCGTTTTTTCCTCTTATTTGGGAGAAACCGCTATCAACCTCAATCTTATTTTTGATTATATCCATCAAGGACAATGGGTCGTTTTGTTTGATGAATTTGATGCTATAGGGAAAGACAGAAATGCGGCTAATGACCACGGAGAAATTAAACGGATTGTCAATAGCTTGCTGCAACTCATAGATTCCCGAAACCATGCCAGTCTGTTTGTAGCGGCAACCAATCATTCATCAATGCTAGATTCGGCGATATGGCGCAGATTTGATGAGGTTATTTTATTTGACAAACCTAGTCATGATGCTATCATTTCGCTGCTTTTAAAAAACTTAGGAAGTATTAGACATGAGATAGATGTTTACCCCTTGGCAGACCAATTAAAAGGGGCAACAGGCGCAGACATTGAGCGAATTTGCCAAAATGCCATCAAATCGGTTATTCTCAAAGGTGAAAAAGTATTAAAGTTAGAGGATTTAGAAGCAGCGATCGCCCATCATCATGACCGGATGGAAGTTGTTAGCCGTTCTCAAAATAGTCAAGAACTTGTGACAGGAGATGCGAATGGAGAACTATGAACATTTACAGTTGCGTAAAGTTGAGAGTCAATTACCGAGAAGAAAATCAAAAACGGGAGGGTTTGGTGGCGAAAAAAGAGGCGATCGCCGGTCTCATGGCAGTCAGTTATTAACCCAAGTCGAGGGCCTAAGTCAAAAGTTTGAAGAGAAACCTCGTCCCTTCGGGATCAACCCTAAATTAATTTTTAAAATTAAACTGAGAAAAAATGACAGTTTAGAAACACATCTTCCTTCTCTCGGTCTTAATCTACTCGAAAAAGCACCCAAAGTGCATCAAGCGATCGTTGTTTTTGCTGACGACGATCACCTCGCTGAATTGGAGAAGCGATTAAAGTCCTACGCCGGTGTAATTCCGGATAGCCCTGAGTATGCCTATTTAGACGACATTGAAGAGTTGGTCCCCCTAGAACCAGAAGATAGGATAGGGCCCTTGCTTAAAATTGACCCTTTAAAACCCGGTGAAGTTGTTCCCTTAGATATGGAATTATGGCATACCGGCAATGTAAAGGAACTCAACAGCTATATCAATGAAGTTGATGAGGTTTTACGGGATATTGGACCTCAATTAGGGCTGAAAGTCAGCGATCGCTATATTGGTAAATATATTTGTAACCTGCGAATTCAAGTCAATTCAGAAATTTTAGAACTTTTATTGCAAGA
>CAYUEH010000517.1:3119-4378 GCA_964442465.1 uncultured Laspinema sp.
GTTATTAATATTTCCCTGGGGGATAGCCGGTTAATTTACCAGCAAGGGGAAAAGCAATTTCGATTAGCGGCTAGAATTGACGAAATTGCTTATAAACTTCAGCATCAAAATATCCTATTTGTTATTTCTGCCGGTAATTTTTGGTATGAGTCGGACTCGGCAGAATTGATTGCCCGAGATTATCCCCATTATCTCCTCAGTGAAGACGCGCAGATTATAGAACCCGCTACAGCAGCGATCGCCTTAACAGTGGGGTCTTTATCCCAGGGAAAAGGGATGGGACTCTATCCAGATGATGCCCGCAGGAGGGCGATCGCTAAAGTGGAAAAATACCCCTCATCTTTTACCCGGACCGGATTTGGGGTTGACGGGATGATTAAACCGGAACTGGTGGAGTTTGGGGGTGATTTAATTTTAGATGGCGATCGCCTCAGTAATAATGATTGGGGGAATGCGATGATTACCCTCAATAAAAATTTTCAAAGTTCCTCCCTCTTTAAATTCTATAGAGGAACCAGTTTTTCAGCCCCTCGTGTTGCCAACTTAGCCGCTAAACTTTTTACCAAGTTCCCCGATGCCACCTCCAATCTAATTCGGGCATTAATCGCTGATTCTGCTCAAATTCCCCCCGATATTCCTCCTATTTTTGAAGGGAAATCATCCAAACAATCAGAAAAAAGATTAAAGATTTATGGATATGGGCAACCCGACTTTGCAAGGGCGGCTTACTCGCGAGGGCATCAAGTCTTGTTGTTTCTAGATCATGAAACCCTCAACCTAGGGCATTACCAAATTTATGAAATTCCGCCTTTACCGGAAGAATTTATCCAAACTAAGGGAACGAAAACTTTATCAGTAACTCTAGCATTCGACCCACCCACACGGCATACCAGGGGAGACTCTTACCTTGGGATTACGATGGATTTTTACTTGTTTAAAAATATTAAACCAGACATTTTGAATCAGGTATTTTTCGATAATGGCAAAAAACTAGAAAATTCAGAAGATTTTATGGCGATATCTATCGGAGAGTTAAAGAAAAAATATGGCAATATAGAAATTGCCCTTAAGCCAGGTCTAAGCCGTCGCAAGAAGGGAACGCTGCAAAAAGGAAAATTTCAGTTTTCAAGAGCCAACTGGAAGTATGATTCTCAACCCCTATATTTAGTGGTTGCCTGCAATAAAAAGTGGGTCAATCCCGAGGAAGTATCGAGTCAAAGGTATGCGATAGTCGCGTCCATCAGTCATTCCAATGAATC
>CAYUEH010000518.1:0-1226 GCA_964442465.1 uncultured Laspinema sp.
TTGACAGGGCTAGGGTTTTAACCCCCAGCGGTTGTTGACTGGTGCAAGATGTCAGTAAAACCGACTTTTCATACCCGAATTTGGGATCATCCCCTATTTTTTATGAATCGCTTGCGATCGCAATTCAAACCTTTTTTGCGGTGGGTCATTCTCGGGGCCACCCTATTTTTTCTAGTCAAAACCCTTAAGGATAATGCCGGTGCCGTGGCGCAGCTTCAGATTACCGGATCCAGTTGGATTGCCCTGGCGATCGCCCTGGGAGTGACCTTTGTGGCGCATTTATGGTCCGGTTGGGTGTGGTTGTGGATTTTGCGGGAGTTCGATCGCCCAGTTCCCTTGGGTTGGGGGTTGTCTGTCTATCTCACCACCAATATTGCTAAATATTTACCGGGCAATGTCTGGCATTTCTATGGTCGAATTGCGGCGATCGCCAAGGGGGATGTGCCCCTAGCGGTTGCCGTCCTCAGCGTCTTGCTAGAACCCCTTTTAATGGCTGCCTCTGCCTTAATTATCGCCGGATTGGGCAGTAGTACCCTGTGGGCAACAACCCCGGGCGGTGTTCCCCCCATTTTCCTGGGACTGGGATTAGGGGCGGTCCTAGTGGGCATTCATCCCCGGATTTTAAACCCCATCATTCAAGTTTTAAGCAAACTTAAACTCAAAAAAGCACCCCCAAAAACCGAGGGACTGATGGGGGAGATGGGGGAGATGGGGGGGATGGGGGGGATGGGGGGGATGGGGGGGATGGAAGTCTCCCCAGAGTCTCCCCCGCCAACCGCTGCCCAGCTTACTCGTTACCCCCTGCTACCCCTGTTGGGAGAACTGGGATTTCTGCTGTTGCGTGGGGCGGGATTTATTTTAACGGTGCAAGCCATGACTGCGGTAGAACCCGGACAATTACCGCCGTTGATGGGGGCCTTTAGTTTTGCCTGGTTGTTGGGGTTGGTGGTTCCCGGGGCACCGGGGGGCATTGGTATTTTTGAAGCCACGGCGATCGCCCTGTTGGATCAGCAATTTTCCCCAGGGGCTATTTTAGGGGCCGTTGCTTTCTATCGCCTGATTAGCGTGGTTGCCGAAGCTGCCGCAGCGGCGATCGCTGCCTTAGTCGGCAAAGGCAACCCTGCCTAAGTTGCCACAACCGGCGGGGGTGGAATTTTTCGGGCGATTCTCGAATCGCCCCTACATCCGGTGGAATTTTTCGGGCGATTCTCGAATCGCCCCTACAT
>CAYUEH010000518.1:1326-4368 GCA_964442465.1 uncultured Laspinema sp.
TTTTCGGGCGATTCTCGAATCGCCCCTACATAGTGATTCTCGAATCGCCCCTACAGGCGGGGGTTTTAACCTCCGCAGGGTGTTGCGGTGGTGCAACTTCTGAGTCAATCCGGGCCTAATCGGAATAAAATAAAACAAAGCAGGGGTGGGGACCTGACTCCCAATCCCTCAAACCTAACTGGAGGTTGAAATGGCTGAATATCGCAAAGTAGAATATCGCATTGGCAAGGATGGTAAAATTATTGAGACGGTCCTGAATGGCAATGGACAAAACTGTCTAGAAACCACTGCCGAAATTGAGAAAGCCCTGGGCAAAGTTGAATCCCAAGAATTGCTCCCGGACTATTACCAAGATGACGAAAATATTGTTACAGAATCGCACCAATCGATTCAACCATTTTAGGGAGGAGGGTTGATGATAGAGGAACCCAATTTAATTGGATTTGGCTGGGTTCTGGGCTTTGTCCTGTTCATGGGAATTTTATATTTATTAGGGGATGGGAACATAGAAAATCAGCAATTAAAGTATGATGCGCTATTGAGCAGTCGCATGAGGCAATTGGGCCTAATTCACTGGAAACAGTTAGCGCAAACAGCCGGGATATCCACCCTCCGCCTGCGCCAGATTCGGTCCGGGGCGATCGGTAATATTCCCTGGAAGGAACTGCGCCAACTAGCCCAAGCCTTACATTGGTCAATGGGAGAATTAGAGCAACAGTTAGGGTTAGAACCGTTAGCCACTCCATCAGAACCCTTGCCGGTTGTCGGTCAATCCAACTCCGAATTAGAAGCCCAATTGCGCCAACAATGTCAGCGCTTGAGAGAAGAATTGGAGAACCAAAAATACCAGCTTTGGGAGAGTTTTTGTCAGTCTACCTTTGAGGAACTGCAAACCTTGCTGACGAACTATCCCACTGCGGCAGAAATGGCCCGGATTAAACCCGATTTACCGGCTAAAAATCTCACCGCTTTGTTTGCTCCTCTGGAGAATTTATTAGAAAATTGGGGCTATAAACCGATTGGTCATCCTTGGGAATCTGTTGCTTATAACCCGCAATTCCATCAAGGGGACTGTGATGAGATGCAACCCGGAGAGACTGTTTATATTCGTTTTGTAGGCTATCGTCAAGGCGATCGCATTCTGTCCCCTGCGAAAGTTAGCCGCACCCTTCCCCGTGGGATTAACTCCTCTTCCTAAGACAAAATCCGGTTGTCAAAGACCTGTTTTCTCTGTTACCCTGCGTAGGCAGGCTTCGTTTGTATAGCCCCACCCTTTAGGGTGCGGGTTGTTGCCTCTCCCTTTTGAACATTATGACCGTAGTCGCGATTGATTTTGGCACCAGTAACACCGTTATTAGTATTCTTAACCCCGACAATCATGCCCCAGAAACCCTGAGATTTGGGGAAATTTCTCGAATTTTTAAAGGCAAAAAACAGACCGGAGAAAACCTAGAAATTCCAGTGATTCCGACGGTTGTTTTTATTAAAGAAGGGAATCAAATTGTTTTAGGGCAACAGGTAATTTCTACCCGGTTAGGACAGGCTCAACCGGAACGATTATTTCAAGGATTTAAACGAGAATTAGCGGCGGATTTTCAACCCCCACCCCGGTTAATCGATGGATTGAGCTACTCGGCATCGACCATTTCTGAATATTTTTTAAAGGAAATTTGCCATCGTCTTAATCGCGGCGGAATTAACCCCACTAAACTGATTTTTACCGTTCCCGTGGGGGCATTTGAGCGCTATTTAGATTGGTTTCGAGACTTGGGGAATCGCCTGGAAATTGCTGAAATTCATATTATTGATGAATCCACCGCAGCGGCCCTCGGTTATGCCATTAAAAAACCCGGTTCCGTGGTGTTGGTGGTGGATTTTGGCGGGGGAACTCTGGATTTGAGCTTAATTCGCACCAATCCACCCCAACCGGGAAACTCAGGGTTACAAGCGGAGGTTTTAGGGAAATCTGATGCCTATATTGGCGGTGTTGATATTGATACCTGGATTGTGGAAGATTATCTGCAACAGCAGGGGTTATCCCGGTCCCAAATTGGCGAAATTGGCTGGCAACGGTTATTAGAAATTGCCGAGAAGTTAAAAATGCGCCTGTCTCGGGCAACCGAGGCGAAAGATGCCTGGTTTGATGATGAAAATTTCAGGTCCTACGAAGTCGAATTAAGTCGCGATCGCTTGGAGGCACTGTTAGATTATCATCAACTCTTAGAACAGTTGCGCGGCGCAGTGGATGAAGTGTTAGCAGTCGCGCAAATGAAAGGAATTAGTAAAGCCGAAATTGAACAGGTGTTGTTGGTGGGGGGGAGTTGTTTAATTCCAGCAGTTCAAACTTTGATTGTCTCCTATTTTGGCCGATCGCGTGTCAAAATGGATAAACCCTTTGAAGCAGTGGCCCATGGTGCGTTAGCCTTAAATGACGCAGTGATAGTCGAAGATTATCTGCGCCACAGTTACGCCATTCGGTTATGGGACCCCCATTGTAAAACCTACTCCTATTTTCCCTTGTTTGAAAAAGGGGTAAAATATCCCTGCGAGCGATCGGAACCCTTGATGTTACAAGCGGCGATCGAGGGACAACGAGAAATCCGCCTAGATATCGGGGAAGTTGCCGAAATTTCCCAAGCTGAGGTGATGTTTGATGAATCGGGACGGATGATTGGGGGTGCGTTACACAAACGGGAAGAATATCGGTCCCTAGATCTGGATGGCGATCGCGTCTGTGTCGCCCATCTCAACCCCCCGGGACAACTCGGCATCGATCGCATTTCCGTCCGATTTGAAGTCAACTCAGGGCGAGTTTTACTGGCAACCGTCCGCGATTTAGTCACCGGAGAAACCCTAGTAGACAAAGAGGCGATCGCCAAACTAAAATAAACAACTTCAGTCGTTTCTTTCCCCAGTTCGTAGTAACGACTTCAGTCGTTCTCTTCCCCCAGCAACAACCGGCGGGGGTTAAAACCCCCGCCTAACAGCTAAAGTCGGTTAAAACCGACTAAAAACACCACGGCATAAGACTTGCAGTCGTCT
>CAYUEH010000519.1:0-4364 GCA_964442465.1 uncultured Laspinema sp.
GGAATAAATGTTTAGTTCCACCGGGGAGGCCAGCGGAATAAATGTTTAGTTCCACCGGGGGCTTTAAAGAATTTTGCAAGAAGTCTAATATAAAAACAATATAAACTGAACAATAGGGGTTTACCGGCCTAAAACCGGGATGCGCTCAACGGATCTGAACCAGGTTTTATCGATTGTATAGGATTTGGGGACCGGAGGCTGTGATTTGTAACCGGGCGATCGCCGAGTGCAATGTTCCAGGATTAGATCCAAAGGACATCTTGCACCCTTCTCGACTCTAGCGGGGGGTTAAAACCTGTAGGGCGCTTCGCGAAGCGCCCCTACAGGCGGGGATTTTAACCCCCCGCCAGGTGTTGCAACTGTGATGCGCGAGTAAAACCCGAGAAAAAACGCGATGGGGGTTTGTTCAGTACACCCAATCGCGTTGTTTAAAAATTCAAACGGGAAGCTAGTCCCTGAGATGGGACTACGGATTGACTTTCCACAGTTTGATGGTGTCATCAAAGCTGCCACTGACTAGGGTTTGGCCACTTTTGCTAAAGGCGACCCCCACCCAATCGGTATGTCCTTTGAGGGTTCCGACTTGGGAACCTGTGTCCATTTTCCACAGCTTAATCGTGCCACCGAGGTCTCCCGAGGCGAGGGTTTGGCCATCGGGATTAAAGGCGACGGAGTGAACCTGTTCGGAATGACCCTTGAGGGTACGGACGGGGACGCCAGTGCTGAAATCCCAGAGTTTAATGGTTTTATCCCAACTTCCCGAGGCGATGGTATTGCCATCGGGACTGAAGGCGACGGACCAGACGGCATCAGAATGTCCTAACAGGGTGCGGATCAGTTTGCCGGTTTGCCAGTTCCAGAGTTTGACGGTGCCATCGGTACTGCCGGAGGCGAGAGTTTTACCATCAGAACTAAAGGCGACGGACTGGACCTCTTGGGAATGACCGATGAAGCTGCGAACTTCGGAACCGGCGAGTCCGGAGTAGTTGTTGGCATGGAGTCGCCAAACTTTGATGCTCTTGTCGAAGCTGCCGGAGGCGAGACTTTGACTATCGGGACTGAAGGCGACGGAGAAGACTCCGGCTTTGTGGCCCTTGAGGGTGTTGAGCAGTTCCCCGGTTCTGAGGTCCCAAAGTTTGATGGTTTTATCGGCACTGCCGGAGGCGAGGAACTGGCCATTGGGACTAATGGCTAGGGTCCATACCGGGTCAGAATGACCGCTAAGAATCCGGAGGGGAACGCGGACGTTATTCGTGGTAACCTGCCAGAGTTGAATAGTGCCATCGGTGCTACCGGAGGCGATCGTGCCGCCATCAGGACTAACGGCGACAGACCAGACGGGTCCCGAGGCGATCGCCAAGGTCCGCATCGGTTGGACTGTGGACATCGGATAGCTGGACTCTTCGCGGAATGCCGGGAGTTTGTAAGATAACTCCGGATGTTTGACCCGATACATCATCTGAGGCGGTGGCGGTGGCGGTGCGAGTTCCGAGGGGGTTTGCTGGAAACTCACTGGGACCGGAGTCGGAGTCCGATAGCCCAGGGTCATGGACAAGACTGCGATCGCCGCCCCACCCACCAAGGTAGCCACCCGTTTGTTGGGCGGGGGTAATACCGCTTCTAAGTTGGGCGCATTTAGGGCTTTGAGGGCTTCAGCGCAGGAGGAATAGCGCTGTTTGACATCCCGTTGCACCAGGGTATCGAGAACGCGGCTTAACTGCAAACTAACGGGTTGAGTGAGGTATTCAGACCAGACCCAACTTTCTGTTTTAATGCTGTACAAATCAAAGGGTGGCAGGCCGGTTAACAGATGCAAGCAGGTGACACCGAGACTGTACAGGTCGCTCCCGGGAACCCCTTGACCTTTGGTTTGTTCGGGGGCGGCATATTCTGCGGAACCCAGGGCCGTGGGAGAGGCGATCGCACTCATTCCGGTGGGATGTTCGATGGTCCCAAAATCAACCAGAATAATTTTGCCATCCCTGCGACGACGAATGAGGTTCTCGGGTTTAATATCCCGATGAATCAACAAACTGTTGTGAACAAATTTCAACACCGGCAGAACGTCGGTGAGAATTTGACGAATTTTTTTCTCATTAAAGGGGCCACTTTCAGCGAGTTCAGCGGCTAAATTTTGGCCTTCGACATATTCTTGGATTAAATAGTGACTGCCATTATCTTCAAAAGAAGCATAGAGTTCGGGAATCAGCGGATGCTGAGTCAATTCATCCAAAAGCATGAGTTCTGAGGTCAATGCTTTCGGGGATCCAGGAGTAGCCCCTCGGAATCCGGCGATCGCCTGGTCGGTTTTTCCCGAGAAAAACTGTTTAATCGCGCAACGAGGTTTCGAGGGTTTGTCTTCATCGATCGCCAAGAAGGTGCGGCCATATTTTCCCTGACCGAGGAGTTCCAAGCAGCGGTACCGGCTTTTTAAAAGCAGCGGTTGCCCACAACTAGAACAATTGTCAGCGTAATGGGTATTGTCTGAATTTTGGCAATCGGGATTGATGCAGTGAGTCATAATTCGCAAGCCCTTAGCACATTTAATCTATAATAAATCTTCCCAAGCATAACCTGCGTTTCCGGTGTCCGCCCGGGGTCGAATTAAATCCCAGGATCAGGGGAGTCAGTCCCTAGATTCCGGTCTTAATCCATAAGTCATGCACCCTGGAAGCGATTTCACCCCAATCTATCCACAAGGGATTTCTGTTGGTCTGTGTTCTCTAATTGGGAGGGCGATCGCCCTCGACGAGGGAATACCTTCGCCCTTTGCTGATGCCCCATCCGGAATATCTCGTTACTTTATGCTCAGTTCTATAGCAATTTCCAGTCTCATGAGACTCGGTTTAAAGCCCCCCTCCCTCCTAGGGCCGCCGTCGTTTTGGGGCCGCCATCGCTGTACCATACAGACATGGGAACCGCTATATTCCCTCGCCTCCCTCATTCGGGTGACTTTTCTGGGAACGCAATGCATGCAAACGCATCGGCACAGGTTTAGAACCCAGGGACAAACCCGGGGGTTTCTTCAGAACATCTCAGCTTCAGAAGCAACCAATCCCTTGCAGAAAGAAACCCGGTTGCCTTCCCTGTCCTGGGCGATCTATAACATCGGTCCCAGATATTAGATGCAAAAACAAAAGGTTGCTTGATTTTGTTAAGAAATGTTGCACGATCAGCCGCTTGACCTGAATCTTGGATTCCGGTGTAACGATCTGTTTTAACTCAAGACGAATTTCTGGCATCCCCGGTTGCATCGGATTTCCCTCTTCAACAGGACGGTGCACCATGCCACCCCAATCAAAGGGTGATGGGGTTATTGCATCGGCATCCCATTCTGTTCAACCCACTTGGTTCGAGCATAAATTGCCAGTTCATCCCACTGGCAAGATTCCTGACTCGCTTCCCCCTGACTCGGTTTGGATTGGCCATCTTTATGACTGTAGGAAGGGGACTTGAGAAGATCACAAAATTCTTGGGGTGGAGTTTTCAACACCTTGGGTAGAATAGCGTGGATGCCTTCATGAATTAACCCTTCCAGATGGAACCGTTCTGAGGACCCTAAGCACAATTGGATCCCAGGGCGATCGTCCCCGGTGACCACATACAAACTAGGGACTCGATTTAAAATGTACGCAATCAGTTCTAACTGAAAATCCTCACAGTCAACCACGCTTTTATATAGAGAGTAGGGATGAGTTTTTAAAACGTAATCGACTCGCTCAGATACCAATTTTAGCGTTAAGTTTACAAGATGTTTTGTCATGATTAAACCTGTCAATTCATGAATCGACAATCTGTGATTTTACTGGTTAAAAATTTCCCTAAAGTTGACCCATTTCCGGAGTATTTAAGCCCGCATATCGCCGAAATTCCGAGTCTTTCTCGAAGTTCATAAATCTTTCAGCCTTTCCCGGACAAGACTTCCACAGATCATCTGTTTTGCAGAGTACCGTGAAATCCTTGAAGTAGCCAATCAACTCGCTTACACCTATTTTGCCATCATTTATCTTTATTTGATCCTTGAAAATTGTGAAAATAAAATTAAAATTTAGCATCAATCCGATTTATTCGTCAAACCTTAATTTTTTTTTAAGATGCTCAGAATTAAACTTCCGTTTCTCAAATTTTACCACTTGTTGACCTTCGTTAAAAAAATACAGCAAATATAGCCGGTTGGGAGTCGGGGGTCGTGGGGGGGGAGGAATAGACCTCTTGCCTCATTCTTTAAAGCCCCCCGTGGAACTAAACATTTATTCCGCTGGCCTCCCCGGTGGAACTAAACATTTATTCCTCTGGCTTCCCCCTTGGGAAGGGGGACGGGAGGGGGATAATCAGGGGGACGGGAGGGGGATAATCAGGGGAGT
>CAYUEH010000520.1:0-4343 GCA_964442465.1 uncultured Laspinema sp.
GCATCCCGCGCTAAAATTAATATCTCTTTATCCTCAACTAAACTCGCTAAAACAAAATCCGGTACTCCCGATTGTCTCGTTCCCATAACTTCTCCGGGTCCGCGTAATCTCATGTCCATTTCGGCAATTAAAAAGCCGTCTTGTGATTGTTCCATGACATTGAGGCGTTCGCGAGCATCGGAAGTGGCTTTGGGATGGGTCATTAAGATACAATAGGATTTCTCTGCACCCCGTCCGACCCTGCCTCGCAATTGGTGCAATTGGGATAATCCAAATCGTTCGGCATTTTCGATGAGCATGACGCTGGCATTGGGAACGTCTACCCCAACTTCAACTACGGTGGTAGAGACTAAGATTTGGGTATGTCCATCGCGAAATAGCCCGATCGCCTCTTCTTTTTCCCCTGATGACATCCTCCCATGCAGCAATCCCACCTTAAATTCCGGGAAAATCACCTCTTGCAGTCTTTGATATTCTTCAATTGCCGATTTTAAATCTAATTTCTCCGATTCTTCCACTAACGGCAACACCACATAAACTTGCCGTCCTTGAACCACTTCCCGTTTGATTAAATCATAAGCATGGGTGCGTTCTTTACCGGAGAAAATGGTGGTTTGAATCGCTTGTCTTCCCGGTGGCAATTCATCGATTTGACTGACATCTAAATCCCCATGTAATGTCAGCGCCAGGGTTCGGGGAATGGGAGTGGCTGTCATGGTTAAAACGTGGGGGTCTTCGCCTTTTTGTTGCAGTTTTGCCCGTTGTCCCACTCCAAATCGATGCTGTTCATCAATGACAATTAGTCCGAGTTTGTGGAAGTTTACGGGGTCTTGAATTAAGGCGTGAGTTCCCACTAAAACGGGCAATTCTCCGGTTTCTAATTGGGGGAGGATTTGTTTGCGTTTGGCGGCTTTTGTAGACCCGGTAAGCAGTTCGACGGGGAGATGCAGGAGGTTAAACCAACTGACTAATTTTTTATAATGTTGTTCGGCTAATACTTCCGTGGGTGCCATGAATGCGGCTTGATATCCGGCTTGAATGGCGGCTAAGATGGCAACGACGGCAACGACGGTTTTACCGGCACCCACATCCCCTTGGACGAGGCGATTCATGGGTTTGGGTTTTTGCAAGTCTTCGAGGATTTCGGCAATGACTCGCTGTTGAGCATTGGTGAGTTTGAAGGGGAGGAGTTTATAAAATTTATTGATGAGTTTGCCTTTGCCGGATAAGACTGCGCCGGTTTGGGTTTCTCGCAGTCCTTGGCGACGGTGGAGGAGTCCGAGTTGCAGGTAGAAGAATTCATCGAAGACGAGGCGGCGACGGGCTTCTTCTAGGATATCCCGATCGCCCGGAAAGTGGATTTGAGAAACTGCTTCCTGTAATCCCATCAACTGATAGCGCGATCGCAGGCTGTCCGGCAGAGGGTCACCCAGTAACTTGACATGAGGTATCACACTCTTGACCGCTTTTCTCACAATATCCGCAGTCACCCCTTCAGTTAAGGCATAAATCGGAACAACTCGTCCCACGGCGAGGGATTCGATTGTGCCGCTTTCATCTAGCACTTCGATTTGGGGATTATCCAGGGATACGCCATATTTGCTGGTTTTGACTAACCCGGATGCGGCAACTACTGCACCTGTCGGATACATTCGCTTTTGAATTTCTTGCCACCCGCGATTGCTTTGGCGTCCGGCAAAAAATCGACTGAGTTTGATTTGTCCGGTATTATCTTTAATGACCAGATTTAAAATGGTTAATTTCTTATTGCGCGGACTGCTAAAGCAATCACAGCGTTTGACAGTGCCGATAACGGTGACCGTTTCTCCCGCTTCAAGTTCTTTAATATTCACCTGACGGGCATAATCAACATGATCCCGAGGGAAGTTGTAGAGGAGGTCGTAGATCGTATAAAGCCCCAATTTGGCTAACTTGTCGGCGTTGCGCGATCCAATGCCGCTAACTTGACTTAAGCCTTGGTTGAGGGTGACTGGGGGAGTGGAACGGGTGGTGTTAGACTGGCTGGTTGAGAGGGGTTCTCTGGGGGAGATGCTAGGCGATCGCATCCCTGATGTGGGGGGTTTTTCTACCAGTCGGTGTTGTTTCCCGGTGCCGTTTTGGGGGGGTGGTGTGTTGGTACAAATTCGTTCCATATCCAGAAGAAACAAGCGAGTATGTGACACCAAGGCTTGTCGCTTTTCGAGGGGGAGTTCTGGATATCGCCCAAATTCTGTCGCTAAGGTTTGCCAGCGACGAAGATCTGCCGATACGAGATTGGCAGGGGAGTTTTGTAAACTAATTTGAAGAAATTCGCTAAAGCGATATTGACTCCCGACAACATCGGTAAATCCACGTTGTGCTTCGACAGACAAAGCTTTTTGCAAGCGACCCCAATCTAGTGATTCTGCGTTCACGGTTTTCCCCCTACCTGATTAGTCTTCAAACCAGCTTGCACGCCATGCAGATTCTGCTTGGGCGATCGCTCGTTCCCGTTGTTTTTGATGATAGTCTCGTTTGAGTGAATTTAGCCGTCCTGAGAGGGTGCGAATTTGTCCTCGGGATGCACTCAGACGGGAGTCGGCAAATTCCAAATCGGTTAATCTTAAATGAACCGCCATGATATGAACCGGCCCTTTGAGCAGGGAGGCTAAACCGGGCATCTGGGGTAAATCTTCGGTCCCTTGAGCTTCTAAAGTCAGGGTGACGAGATTTGGTGGCCCTCCGATCGCCTCGTTATTGGGCAGTTTTTCCGCAGCTTCTAGCAACATGGCGGGAACGTTTTTAGCCCCGATTCCGGCAGCGTGTAGGACCTGGTTGGTTTCATGGGAGACTTGTTGCAACAGTTTAACAATTCCCGATTCTATCCGATCTTGCCACTTGGCTAAATTTTCCGGGTCGGCAATTTCTTCCAGGGGAGTGAGTTCCTCTTCGACGAGGCTAATATCCTGCGCCGGGGTTCCCTCATCGGAAAGTCCTTCGACAACGAGGACAACTGGGCTGTCTTCGGGTTTGGGGTCTTCCACGAGGGCGATCGCCTCCGCTTCTGCTTGCTTGACGATGGACCTGAGCTGGGATTGCAGTTCTTGTTTCTGGGTTAAGGATAAGTCCAGAAAATGCTCGGGATATCCTTGGGTGCAAATATGATATCCGGCTAAAATCATCTGCTGTCGCACCGCTTGTCCCAGGGCCGTCAAATAATGGTGGTAGGTTTTCTGAAATTGTCCCGCCAGGTTTTGCGCTGCCTGTTCTAGCTCTGCAATGTCCTGGTCAATCAGTTCGAGGGGTCTTGCCATAGCCTCTAATTTGGATCCGATAGCAATAATAAAGTCTTTTCTTAACAATAGCGGCTAGAAAAACAGAAGACAGGTCATGCTATGGTTTGACCTGCCTCTGGTTCTAGCAGTCTTTTCCAACTCCCAGGAAAAACCCGGAATGAGGGGATACCATCCCTACTCTAAACCGGGTCTATTTGGCCCCGGTTTGCGCCGCTACTTCGTCGGCAAAGTTGGTTTCTTCTTTTTCAATCCCTTCACCCAAAACGAAGCGGTTAAAGCGACGAACCCGAATGTTTTCACCCAATTGGGCGATCACCTGTTTGATTAACTCAGCGACGGTGATATTCTGATCGCGAATGTAAGGCTGATCCAACAGGGTCAGTTCTTTCAGGCGCTTATCAATCCGTCCTTGAACGATTTTTTCTTTGATATTATCCGGCTTGTTGCCTAAATCGTCCCGTCCCATTTCGATCGCCTTTTCGCTTTCGACTAAGTGTTCGGGGATGTCTTCGATGCTGACGTATTCGACGTTGGGACAGGCTGCAACTTGCATGGCAATATTGCGAACCAGCGCATGGAATTCTTCACGACGCGCTACGAAGTCGGTTTCACAGTTGACTTCCACCAGGACGCCAATTCGACCTCCGGTGTGAATGTAGCTATCCACCAGTCCCTCGGCTGCCAAGCGTCCTGCTTTTTTCTCCGCAGAGGTAATCCCTTTCTGCCGTAGCCATTCTACGGCTTTGTTCATGTCCCCGTCGTTTTCTTTGAGCGCTTTTTTGCAGTCCATCATGCCTGCGCCGGTTTTTTCGCGCAGTTCTTTGACCACTTTTGCAGATATGTCCGCCATTTTCTCTTCGTTTTTCTCGATTTACACTGTCCCAGCATTCTGGGGTTTCGCCATCTGCCTTTAGCCTAAGAATAGACGATTGAAGTCTCGCCGGAACACTTTATTTTCAGCTTTTTGTGCAACTTCAGCGATAGGAGAGGATTGCGGGTTAATCTCCCGGGTTTACTAGACCTCTTGCAAAATTCTTTAAAGCCCCCCTTCTTAAGGGGGGTTGGGGG
>CAYUEH010000521.1:0-4336 GCA_964442465.1 uncultured Laspinema sp.
TATAGCAGTCATGAGATGCCGTTGTGGAAGACGTCGGCGGCCCCTTTCTCGTCTGCAGCCGGTGAACATCCTGCCAGAGCCGAGCAATGTTACAAATCCGGAAAGAATTGCTATAGCAGTCATGAGGTGCCGTTGTGGAAGACGTCGGCGGTCCCTTGGATGTTGGCAGCCGGTGAACATCCGAGGGGACATCGGGTCAGGTACAAATCCTCAAAGGATTGCTATAGCCATTCTCCGGTTCATCAGGTCCCACGCCAGAAAATTGACGGTTCCAAGGGAGGAACTGAATCGAGGAATAAGCTCTAACTCAGGCAACTAAACAACGCGATCAGTAGCGTTAGATGAGCCGGATAGGACAAAAAATGCCAAGATATTTTGTCATTCATCAAACCCGATGACTTCAATTTTTTGAGATTGTTGAAAGTGGACAAAACTCTAGAAAAATGCTGACGTCCATAAAAACCTGAGTGGGTGGTCAGATTCAACGGTTCAATCTGGGGGATACTCCCCTGAATCTGGCATCAGACCCCCCGGGTTAAAGTCGGGTCTTTAACGACTGAATCAGGGTTAGGAGTCCTGATTCATCCCATCTGGGCATTCCAGTTCTCCTGCCGCTTTCCCCCCGGGTTCCAGAGGCAGCCACGGGGGGTTTAGGATGCTGGCCCTAAGGCGGATTGGAGTCAGCCTGGGCGATCGCCATCCCCTCCCGTCAGGGGTTTTGAGGACACCCCACTCACGGCCCCAACCCAGGCGGAGGTCCCAAAACTCGGTTCCCGGGATAGTTGTTCGGGAAGTCTTGGCCGCAGAGCAGGCGAGGAATGAGAAAAACTCACCTCTATTATCTCTGGAATTGGCAGGATTTGCGAAACGGATACCCCGCAAGCCATATAGCCTCTGAATTCGCGATCGCCACCCCCATTTGTCCTGGATCGGCCAGAGGTACTGCCTTGAGGGTGAACGTCTGAGCATCCCGTTGGGCTTCCTCAACCCTTTTCCCGCAAAACTGCACGGGAATCCTTGTGAAGCAATGGACGGGAAAAAGTTGAGGGGGGAACCAGGGTTCCCCCCCCCTCATATTTGACCAATCTCAGGATCCCAAGGCCAACTGATATAGCGGTTCGGTGGACTGATCCGTTACTTTTTTGCATCCCCTCTCCCAAAACTGGAGAAGGGTTTGGGGTGAGGGTTGTACCTTCTGGAGACGAGAAGCGCTATAGCGCGACAGAATCACAGGCGACGCTTGGCACTTCTTCCTCAAAATGCTACGCCCTGCCCCTCCTGTGCGATCGCATCATCCCCCAATCGTAAATTTTAAGCTATCGTAAGGTTTGAATATCATCTTGACTGTTTTTTGGTCAATGTTTCTTTGGGGAGTAGTTTAGTTGCCGAATTGCCTATAGAAGAGTGCTTTATTCCCTAACTCCCCCGCAATAGCATTCCTAACTGATTTGTGACTTATGTCTTCTCCCGCAGGATGTTCACTGGCCGCCGTGGGTTGGGGACCGCCGACGTCTTCCACAACGGCACGCCAGGATTGCTATATCTATTTTATTGAGAACTCCTTGCTCCAATTGCTACTGAGCAACTCCCTCTAGTAACAGAGGCTGGATCTGTTGTATAGTCAGCGATACCCTTCGCGATTCAAGATCCCCTAAACCAGTGGAGGTGGAGGGAGTGACAACAGCACTCTAGGTAGGGTCTAAAGGCTGAGGTCCCGTTTCCCGGAATTGGCCTCATCTGTTGCCAATCAATCATTTGGGCAATACTCTATAAAGGGATTATAGTGGATCCTTGAATTCACCCTGATTGACTTAATCAAGTTAGACCCTCTATCTGACTCATCATGTCAGGCTGAATGATGACTCTTGACCTGTTCACACCAGCACAGTTGTAGCTATGGCCTCTGCCAAGATTCTTGTGGTTGATGACGATCCGGCGATCCGGAATTTAATCCATCGCTTTTTAAGTAAGCAAGACTATCAAATGGAGTCGGCTGAAGATGGAAAAAAAGCGCTCGAACTCTTCGAGCAATTTAATCCAGACTTGGTAATTCTGGATGTTAACTTACCCGATACTACGGGCTATCAGCTTTGCCAAGCGATGCAAAAGCGCACGGGTGTTTTCGTTTTAATGCTGACCAGTCGCACCGATGAAGCTGATAAAATCCGGGGATTTAATTTAGGTGCAGATGACTATATTACCAAACCCTTTAGTCTCGTCGAACTCGGGGCTAGAGTCGGGGCGCTGTTGAAGCGTCAACGGGTTGTCCATGTGGCAGAACAACCCTCCGTTGATTTCGGCTCAATGAGCATCGATCCCGTGCGTCGCGAGGTGACTATCTCCGATCGTCCCATTGTCCTAACCGCCCTTGAGTTTGATTTACTCTATTTTTTAGCTTCTCATCCAGGCCGAGTTTGGCGTAGATCTGAATTGCTTCAAGAAGTTTGGGATTATGACTATGTGGGAGATCAGCGCGTGGTGGACGTGCATATCGGCCAAATCCGCCGCAAAATTGAAGGGGATGGCATCTATCCCAAGCTGATTCATACGGTGCGCGGAGTGGGGTACAAATTTGAAGCTCAAAGTGGTGATTCCGAAGATGCACCGGAGGAAATCTAGTCCAAATTTAGATGTGATCGTTTCTCATTTTCAATTCATTCTCATTCGGGACTTCATGGCGTCTGTACTAAAAACAAACGCCTTTTCCCAGGGGTCCCTATGTTGGGGTATCGGCTGTTGGAGTTGCTATAGAGGGGCCGAAGCAATCTCTTGATCTCTTCGGATGATCCAGGGATCTACAAATATTTGGGAATCTGGCAGTACCCCTCTCTTCACTGGTTTGCCCGGATTCATGAGATCCCTACCCCGGCGGCAGCCCCCTCTCCCGATCCATCCACCCAGATTCCCCAACCTTTGCCGATTACACCGGATGCTGAAACAGGGTTTCCAGATACACTCTAGCCGCTTGGTGATAGTTTTTCGAGGTCTCCGGGGTCCGGTTATCCCCATTTTGCAACAAAAACAGCGATAGGGCCGCAGCAAATACCCGGTCTTGATCCCAATCGGGGTGAGAGTCCAAATACCCTTTTAGGGATTGATGCAGTTCTTCTGGAATTTCTGCAAGGATGCTGACGTTTGCGTTCATTCTGGAAACCTCCGTGCGCGTTCCGCGTAGCTGTTGACGTTTTACCAATCCCCACCGGCTTTGATTCAAGCTGGCGTTACTCTCATTCGCGTTGCCGCATCCCACTTGATCTGGCTCGTTCAAGCTCAAGCCTCTCGATCAGAATGCGGGTTGCTTATTTTCAAAAGCTGCAATGACGAGAAACCCTTCTGTTTTAGGTTGGCGGTTTCATTGTGCGCTCAGAAGGGGTGGTGTTGTCAACGTTGCGAAATGTTACGATTTCCGGGCTAGGCCCCTCCGAACTACGAGAGAATCAGGGTTTTGGCTATTTATTGTTACACAACTTTACAAGATTTCCCCAGGCGATCGCCCTGAGTCATTTTTTGACCTTAATCCCCAGTTCCACCAAAACATCAGAACTCGAAGGCGATCGCCTGGGGAAAACTCTCCCTAACCTGTGGAAAACCCCCGATAACCTGTGGAAATCTTTGTGGAATCTGTGGGGAAAACCAGCCGAAAAAATAAGAATTGCAAAATTTTACCAATTTTAGGGAAGTTAGAAATTGGTAACTGAAAACTATCAATCTCTACAATATAGAGTTAGTGATTACAACTCAAGTGATTATTAACTGTTTATTTAATCAGCCCATTTTCATTGGGAGTTCTATCTAGGCATTGCCTAAATTTAGGGACCATCCCAGGTTCTTTGTCCCCACCCATCATCCCATTCCTGACTTCCTGCCCCTTGAACCCCCTCTCCCCTGGCATGAACCGGGGGATTGGATAGCGCGCGAGCACTTAGGGCCAGGATTGTTAAGTTCTACTAACTTGGCTTGACGCCTAAAAATCATATCTGTAACAATTGTTACAGACAAAAATATGACATAACCCATGTAGGCACAGCCCAGATCTAGCTTTTGGATCCAGGGTGACCCTGAGCATAAAAACGGAAAAAAATTATGAAACTCGACCTAGTTAAACAAGAATTGGAAAAACTCTATTGGCGATCGCCCGAATGGACCCCCACATCCCACCGGGAAATCTTATGGCAGGAACCCGAACCCAACACCTGGGTGCAATTACTAGAAAAACCCGGGGAATACAGTGCAGATCAAGCCTTACTCCTCTGTAAATGCGGCGATCGCCAGTGGGTAGCCTGGATCCCAGAACAGGGTGAGGTGATCTTGCATGAAGGCCAATTTTATTGACTCA
>CAYUEH010000522.1:0-4333 GCA_964442465.1 uncultured Laspinema sp.
ACGGGGGAAGCCAGAGGAATAAATGTTTGATTCACGGGGGGCTTGAATAATTCGGCAAAACTTCTAATGCCGAACTTTTTTTATGGAAATCCCTAATTCCTAAAAGAGTCGCAGTATCAGGGCTTTAACTCATTAACACCCGACTACCACAGTGCGCGAACAGGCTGCTGAGGGGCAGTTTCCACCCGGATCGGCTGAGATGCCGGTTGGACGGGTACTGGTGCGGCAGTGGGGGTCTGGGTTCTCGCCGGAGGGAGTGCCGGTGTGGTGGCAGTTCCCTGGCGGCTATTAATTGCTTCAAAGACGCGGCGAATTTCGGCGAGAGTATCGGAAGAGGCTGTTTCCTGGGACTCCATCGCTGTGGTGTAAGCCATCACTGTCCCATTGGGGTACAGCAGGAACTCGACTCCTGGACGCATCGCGAGTTTTTCTTGTTCGAGTACAGGAAGGGCAACTTGGGTCGTGTCTCCATTCTCCATTTCCAAGGTGACGATATTGTTGCGAATCATCTTCACGCGGCCCACCATCGGCTCACCCATCGGCTCACCCATTGTTTGCGCGATCGCCCCTTGAATTGTTCCGGGTTCGGAAGTTTTTTGGGCGATCGCCGGGGATACAGTTCCCAAACCGATTGTTACCGATACCATTGTACCTGTCAAAAGGCTGATATTTTTAAGATTCATTTACGATTCTCCTCATGCACAATTAAGTTCAATGATTTGAATACAATCATACCAGGATTAAGCTGATTTTTTTACAATCAGAGTCTATCGAAAATCCGCCACCCGGATCTAGTTCCCAAATTCTTAGCGGCCAAGAGATTTACCGTAAACCTAAGCGGTATGAAGAGGTGCTTGCATTGCCTGGGATGCAGCTAGGGGTCGGTGTGAACGGTTTCGTATCCTTACATACAAAAGTAAGGGTTAGCCCATTTTAGGGATTTCCATAAAAAAAGTGGGGCATGAGAAGTTTTGCCGAAGAAGTAGAAAAGCCGATTGGCGTTCTCTTTTGGGGGGAAAGGAGGATCTCTGAGAGAAGATTTTATTTTTTGGAGTTCCCTTACGGAGGATGCGATCGCCTGCATCCTTCTTTGTAGGTCAGAAAAGCCCTCAGCGCTATAGAAGTGTAAGTTCGAGAGATAGTATAGGGATTCGTTCCCCTATGACATCAAGAACAAAACAGTTCATCCCTGATTCTAGGGAATATAGCAATCCTTGCAGCAGTTGTGGAAGACGATGGCGGCCCCCAACCCCTCTCCCAGAACGGGAGAGGGGAGCTAAAAATGTTACCAATCATTTAGGACTGCTATAACTTGTTGGCACTGAAAACTAGAGAACTTTGATCCAGGTGAGCTACCCCATACACTACACCCCAGCGCGAGAAATCCCACTTGTTTATAATTTGCTCACTAAATTTTCAGCGATCGCCGGTTTGGGGTAAAAAAAATGTGGGTACACAGGGGATTGTCCGATGATGTGTGACCACGATTCCTGGGTGAGGGATGATAAATTTCCAGACCCTAAATTTTGGGGTCAACAGGTGTTACCCCTTGCTAGCAAAAGAATCGAGGCGATCGGTTAAATCAAAAAAATCTGGATCGACCTAAGCAAAAATACCGGAAGTGCGGCGGGTTGGGCATGATCTCTATCCTTAGATAGCAAGAGAGGTCGGATCAACTTATTCCCTTCGGTAGATGAGAAATGAGGGAGGTAATTGTTAGTCTATTTACATAAGACAAAAAGCAACAAATCAAAAAAGGAGATTATCTCATGTTGGTTAGTATTTTAACTTGGATTGTTTTAGGACTGATTGCCGGTGCTTTAGCAAAATTAATTTATCCCGGAAGACAAGGCGGCGGTATTTTTGCCACGATTGGACTCGGGATTCTGGGTGCAATTGTCGGGGGATGGGTAGCGCAAGCCATCTTTGGAATTACAGCAGTGGGTCTGAGTTGGCAGGGTATCCTCTTTGCGGTGATCGGTGCCATGATCCTGATCTTCATCTGGGGTCTATTAACTCAGCGTGCAGCCTAAATTTTTCCGGTCTTCTCCCTAGAATGATCTAACTATTTTTTAATAAGCCGGTATTAGGGGTAGGGTAGCAAACCTTTGCCCCTTGCTTCATGGGACCAGACTGAGGAAATCACTGCAATCCAGTCTCCCAGGGCCAGTTTAAAAGAACGTTCATCACAATTATCAATCTGGGGCTAAGGAACGGTCCATACTAAAACGCCGTCTTCAGGGATATCGAAATCATCCCTGAAGACGGCTTGATTTTATGGGTGATTTCGAGAGAGTTTCCCCCTCGGTTGCCCAACTCCGAAGGGCCAATTCTCTTAAATCCCAAAGGGGCTTTGTCAGCAAAATGGCACAACTCTATTTCCTGAAATGGATCCGAATCCTATTTATTTTTCTGCCAAATTTGCCAAGTGGCTCCGAATGCAGCGCTCGCCCCAGCAATTAATCCAAAAGTCATCCCTTTAAGGGTATTGAGAACGGGGTCTTGGGTAAGACATTGATTTGTCGGTACAGCAGCATCTAAACAGCGATTGAGGTCTGCGCTGTAGGCCGTGCCTCCAACCAGAACACCAATAGTGCTACAAGCGACAACATAAATAAGAAATCGACTATTTTTTCTAACCATAGATAGATGGCAAGGGAATATGGAAGACTCTTCCTTATTGTGCCGCTTATTTTTCAATCTGGCAAGGGTTTTATCATTAATTTTATTATTTAAAGTTTAGATTGCATTATCCTTCTTTAAAAGATAGGCAGGGAATCCTTTAAGAGGGGAATAAGGAGAAAATACTACAATGCAAGTTTAATGTAAATTAAAACCAGGTTTTTAATGAATAAACGACTACATCCTTGAGGATATAGCCGTTTAGGGTCATGGTATGGAGCAAAATTCACCCGAGTTCAGGAGGCGAGAAACCCTTTGGATGCTTTCTTTTTCCCCTTAGATTTGGATTTGGATTTGTTGACTTCCACCAGGGCCTCTTCAAACAGTTGGTTTAAGTGCAGAGGAATCGAAGCCGTTTCCGGCAGATGGGGTTCTGCCGGTTTATTAAATTCCTGCAAGAGTGGTCCTAAATCCCGGTCCAGTTGAAAATTGGGTCGTTCTAACACCAGTTTCAGTAGGTTTTGTAGTTGGGTGGGGTACTCAGTGGCGAGTTGCTGCCAGACATAAAAATTAATAATTGGGTCTTCGAGGTAATGGCGGACTAGGGGTTCTGCCTCAATTAAACTGGGGTCTTCCCGATTGAGGAGGGCGATAAATTTACCGTAAGTTGGAATCAACATTTGACCCCATCGCGGATGAGAAAAACAGGTCACCTCTTCGGCTTTTTTGAGGTCATCGGGCAAATGGACTTTCGGCATGACCATTTTATTGTTTTTATTGCGATCGAAGAATTGGGCCGCTTCTTTCGGGTCCACACCAGCTTCTTCCGCTGCCGCCATCAGTTCCTCCATATCAACACCCGCTTCGTCAGCCACTTCTTGGAGAGACTTGTTTTCGTCAATTCCTGCCTCGGCAAGACGTTTTTTCGTCATGCTTTCTTGCAGTTCCCCAATTTTTTTGTTGAGTTGATATCCGGGAAGAGTAAAATTATCACTGCCAAAAAATTCAGTAAATTCCTCATGATATTTCGCCACCGATTCCCAGGCTTCTTCTAATAATTCAGGGGCATCACCATACAAGTGATTTTTGTAATTATCTTTAAAATTGCCGATCGCCACCGCCAGTTTCGGTTTACCCAAATTCCCCAGGGCCATATAACTGCCGAAGAACATATACTCAGAATCGTCCACTGGGGCGATGCGAGTCAGTAAAATGTCTCCCGGCTTAACCCGCTGGAGTTGTGCCTGTTGTGCGTCAGAATTGGCCTTAACCTGATAATGTTTAGCAGTCAGCCAGTTCATCAACTCTAAACCATCGGGTAAACTTTGGATGACTTCAAAGACACCCATGAAGCTACCTTGCCAACTTTGAATTAAAGCGCGATCGCCTTCAGATAAGTCCGGTTGGGTTTCTAAAAATAAATCAATGGGGGTTTTATCCCCCACCTGACCCTCCACCGCAAACGAATCAATCCGCATATTGCGCTGACTGATATCGGACCGATCGCGAGAAGCGTGCTCAGCGGCATAGGTTTCCAAGGCGATCGCCAACTCTCCCTCGGCATCCAAAACAAAATCAATTAATTCCTGCTTGAGTTCCCAAGCGCGATCCACAGTTGCGTCCACAGTTTCTCTCTCCAAGTTACACTGTTCTAGGGTATCGGGACATCAAAGGCGATCGCATCTGCCCTCAGACTGGCTTTTCCCAAAAA
>CAYUEH010000523.1:0-2552 GCA_964442465.1 uncultured Laspinema sp.
CGTCCGGTGAGTTCGACAAAAATATCTTCTAAGTTAGAAGGACGAACCATTAACCCGGTTTTGTCCGGTTGTTGTTCCAGGTAGGTGTTCGCTGCGGCAATGTCGGAGAAAAATTTATATTCCCACCGATCGCCTATTTGTTTCATCACCAACCCTTCTCCATGTTTTTCTCTAAATTGGCTGAGTGTCCCCAGTTCAATTAATTTCCCTCCATCCATAATACCAATGCGATCGCAGAGGTATTCCACCTCATCCATGTAATGGGTGGTGAGCAACATTGTCATCCCCTGGCGGTTTAAATCTTTGATAATTTCCCATAACCTGCGCCGGGTTTGGGGGTCGAGTCCGACGGTTGGCTCATCTAAAAATAAGATATCCGGTTGATGTAACAATGCTCGGGCAATTTGTAACCGGCGTTTCATGCCGCCTGAGAGGGTTTTTACTAAGCTGTCTTGCCGATCGCCTAGTTCCACATAATTCAGCCATTGCTTGATTCTCTCTTGCCGTTCCCGGTTCGGAATATGATGTAATCGTCCGTGAAACTCCATATTTTCCCAGACGGTGAGGTCATTATCCACACTGACTTGTTGTAAGACAACGCCGATGCACTGCTTCACCTGGATGGGTTGACGTTGGACATCATATCCGGCAATTTTGATACTCCCACTGCTGGGTTTGGTGAGGGTGGTGAGCATCCGAATTGTGGTGGATTTGCCTGCACCGTTGGGTCCTAGCAAGCCAAACATTTCTCCCGGTGCAATGGTAAATGATAAGTCATTGACCACCGGGACTTTGTTATAGAGTTTTTGGACGTTTTCGACGGTAACCGCAGCACTCATGGAAAGTTAGGTTAAGTAGATTTTTCTTTGCTGACTGTATCATGAAAGTGCCCTTACAGTTCTACCCAATCCTGTTCTGGTGGGGACTGCATTTCTTGTAAAGATTGCCAACCCGCTTGCCAGAGGGTTCTATCTTTAAATTGGGTGGCATTAATCCAAAAGCGCACGTTGGGGTCACAAGCAGACACCATTTCTGCAAACACCCATTTGCCCTCGTTTTTGCGATTCACAACTTGGAAATGTCTCCATCCCCAAGTTTTTTGTTGCGAGGTCCATTTGGAACCGACTAAATAGGGAAATTTTTGTTTTTTTGCCATTGTTATCACCCTTGAATTTTTGATGGAAATGACCCTTGTCTCTGTGAGCGATCGCCTAATAGACCTCTTGCAACAGTTAGGATTGATCCCCCCAACCCCCCTTAAGAAGGGGGGCTTAAGAGATTTATGTAAGAGGTGTAAATTATTCCTGGTTAAGACAGAGATGGACGGCGTGATAATGACCAAGCGGCGATTCCACCGCCAATCAAGCCGAATAAATGACCTTCCCAGGAGACTCCTGCTTGGATGGGTAAGACGCCGATTATAATTCCCCCATACAATATACCCACGATGATGGATAGCAAAATTGAGGGTAAATTGCGTTCAAAAAACCCGCGAGAGAGGAGATAACCTAAATAGCCGAATACCAGTCCACTGGCACCGATATGCCACCCGGTAGACCCAAATATCCAAACCCCTAATCCGCTGACTAACATGGTTACGGCTGTGACGACCCAAAAATCGCGAATTTCCCGCAGCATGACGAACCAGCCGAGGGTTAAAAAGGGGATGGTGTTAGCGATTAAATGGGGAAACCCTCCATGCAAAAAGGGCATGAACATAATGCCGCGTAAGGTGTCCGGGTGGCGAGGATAAACGCCATAGATGAGTAAGTGACCTCGAAACAGGAAGAGGTTGAGAATTTGGACAATCCACATGATGGCGACAAAGCCACCCAAAATTAGAATTTGGGTTTTGATTGTGTTGGCGATCGCCTTGACATTGTTTCTGCTCATGGTTATGCCTTTTAATAGATAATTGGCCTGGTTTATCGTTAGAAATTGTCGATGGTGACGGGTTCTAGATTCTCGGCGGTTTCAAAGCCAAAAATTCTTGAATAAAAGTAAAATTCTCCATCTAAAGCGCGTTTAATGTTTTCGGACCTGCGGAAACCATGTTGTTCCCCTTCAAAGGGAAGATAGGCGACGGGAATGCCTTTTTGTTTTAACGCATTCACCATTGCTTCGGCTTGGTTTGGGGGAACGATTTTGTCTTCTAATCCTTGGAAAAAGATGACGGGACAGGAAATGCGATCGCAAGCATGGATGGGAGAACGCTCGATATAAATTTGCTTCGCTTCGGGATAAGGACCGATTAGTTTATCCAGATAGCGGGACTCAAATTTATGGGTGTCTTTGGCCAAAGCTTCTAAATCACTGACTCCATAATAGCTGGCACCGGCTTTGAAGACATCCCGGTAGGTGAGGGCGCAGAGGGTTGTATAACCGCCTGCACTGCCTCCGGCGATCGCCAGTCGATTGCTATCCACCCATCCTTGTTCCCCGAGATATTTTGCGCCATTGGCACAGTCATCGACATCGACGATTCCCCAGCGATTCTCTAGGCGTTGCCGATATTCCCGTCCATATCCGGTACTGCCGCCATAGTTGACATC
>CAYUEH010000523.1:2652-4330 GCA_964442465.1 uncultured Laspinema sp.
AAGGCAACGCGATCGCCGTTGACTTGCAGGGAACTCAAGGAAGTATAGGGTGTTGTGATTTCCTGGAGGATGCCGGTTGTCAGGTTGATACTGCCTAAATGCCAGATTCCGGATTGGGTGTAGGTGCAAATCAGTTGACTGCTGCTGGCAAATCCGTAGGTAGACATTCCAAACACCCACTGAGGGAGTCCGAATTCCGCAGACATTTCGCATACAGGTTCGATGGTGCCGGTGGTGGGGTGCGATCGGTAGAGATTCCACCATCCTGAGCAGTCGGATACAAAATACAGGGTCCCATCCGGAGACCATTGGGGTTGAAAAATGGATTCGTTAACGCCTCCAGCAATTTGATGGGTTTCGCCGAGAGAACCATCGGGGTTGATTTGTGCGACCCACAATTCGGTCCCATCCCACGGCATATTCGGATGATTCCAACTTAACCAACAGAGATGTTGACCATCGGGACTGAGGCGGGGGGTGGCATAGAAGTCTTCTCCTGCCACCAAAACGCGCATCTGTGCACCGTCTGCTAAATTAATGCTGACCAAACTGGTGACGGGTTCTCCGGCGCTGGTATGGTCTTCTCGCACTGCAATTAAGCGTCCCCGGGGAGTATCGACGGTAAAATCGGCATAGCGCATATTCGCTTCCGGGGTCAGGGGTTGCGGTTGTTCTCCTTGGGGTTGATGGTAGAGGCGGGAGTCGCTGAAGTTGGAGAAATAAACGGTGCCGTTGCTGACGGTAAAGGCACCGCCACCATATTCACAAACGCGGGTGCGAACGTTGAAGGGTGCGGGAACGATATCTTGGATTTCTCCTTGAGGCGATCGCGAAACCAGAACATTTCGGCCTGCTTCTTGGGGTCGCATTTCCAGCCAATAAAGGGTTTGATTGTCCCCAAAAATTTGCCCGAGTCCAATACTCCCAGCGACGATCGCATCGGAGGTAATCGGGGATTTCCAGGAACCATAAGGGGCAATTTGGGGGGTAGACATATTCTATTTCTTTCCGTCGAGGGATATCAATCAAGTCACTCTAGTACCATATCAAAAAGAGGGTCATTCCTGTATCAGGGGAAATCCAGGGCGGGTGGGGCGGAATTACTCTTCTTTTTTTGATTTAGGCAACCGTTTGATATAGTCACGAATGACTTCAGACATGGATACCCCACGTCGTTCTGCTTCTAGTTGCAGACGCTCTTTTTCTTGGGTACTGATCCGAATTTGTAATAACTCATCTCGGGCCATTTTTAGGGCGGTGGTTTTAATGAGAGGTACAAGCTAATTTAGTATATTGTAATTTTTGGGGAACCGGCAACGGGAAACTATTTGTTGTTTTCTTAAAGTTTAGCGTGGGTAGAGAAAATTAGAGTTAATGGGAAGTTCCATCTGGGCTAAACGTTCCCCTTCAGGGGTGGCATTTTTTTGAATCCTTTAGGAGTCACTACGAACGGTTTGTAGTAACCCCTTCAGGGGTGGCTTTAAGATGACTCCTGAAGGAGTCACTACGAACGGTTTGTAGTAACCCCTTCATACTAAATCCGGTTGATAAAAGTATTAAACATTGTAGGGTGGGCAATGCCCACCAAATCTAGGTGGGCATTGCCCACCCTACAATTGCTCAACTTGTTTTTAACGACCTATTCCCACCGCATTCCGTATCAGGGGTTGCCTTAGCG
>CAYUEH010000524.1:0-4304 GCA_964442465.1 uncultured Laspinema sp.
GGGCTACCAAAAGCCCGCATCGTACCGCTATAGCGGTCGGTGTCGGGTAGTTTACAAACAGGATGCCATTGTTTTGTTGTTGTTTTAATGTTCTGCCAGTTCCCAGGATTTTTTAGCCACCCAGGACCCATCCCACTCTTCTGTAGGGGGTTCTTTGAGTAATCGCTGACAGCGCTTTAGATGCAATCGGGCGGCGCGATCGTGGCTGTTAATTTCCAAGACGGTGGCAAATTCTCCCATGGCGATCGCAAATTTGCGACTAAGATAATATTGCCGTCCCAGGTCATAGTGTTCCATCACCTTCTTACTCTCATCGGAAATCGCTTCTCCCTTGAGTCCCAGATATTGATAGAGGGCGACAGGAGGATAGTTCGATCGCATCCGAATCCGGTCCAGTTCTCGGGCCCAAATTCGCTCCTCGCAGGCTCGATAGGTATTTTCTCCCAAAACGATATTACAGCCATATTGATTGCTCACCCCTTGGAGGAGATTGCCCAGATTGACCCCATCGCCCACGGCGCTAAATTGCAGGGACTTGTTTTCCGCAATATTATTGCTAATGGTCCAATCGGAATTAATCCCAATCCCCATCTGAATCACGGGTTGATTTTTCTCTTGGCGATGATGATTAAATTCATCCAGTTTTTTGTGCATGGCGATCGCCGTTTGCAATGCCATCCACCCATGATTTTCTAGGAACTGGGGGGCACCAAACACGACAATCAGTCCATTGCCAATACAAGCCACTTCTATTTGCTGCTCGTGATTCTGCCTGTACTGATTTACAGCCTCCAGCATTGACTCAAAATAGTCTTGAAGCAGACGGGCGACCTCGGAGGCTTCTAAATTTTCCGTCAAGCTACTATAGCCGGAAATTTCAGAGAATAAGACTGAAACTTCTTGGCGATCGCCGCTAGGATTTACCATATTCCATACACATTGTCAACTACCGATTCCATCTTTCCTCAAGCAATCAGGAGTGAGAACGATGCCAAAGCAGGATTCTGACTCCTGAATTCTAGCTTGTACCCTTGCTCTGTTTAGGATACTACTTTTCGGTGAGATTCCAGACCCCATTCCAGTCATCCGGTGGGGGCTCCACCACAAAATGTTGACACCGATCCATCTGTAAGGATGCCGCCTTATTATTCTTATCAAGTTCCAACACTTTACCAAACTCTTGGAGAGCTTTAGCAAATTGCCGAGACAAATAAAACTCCCGTCCCTTCGTGTAGGATTCGATAATTTGCATATTGTGGTCAGAAATTGGGTCCGATCGCAATCCCACCAATTCATAAATTTTGACAGGTTCGCTTTTCCCTTTCACGGTAATAAAGTCCAGTTCTCGAACATAAACCTTGTCTGCACAAGGACTGTATGTCTTTTCACTGATCACGATATCAGTCCCATACATTTTGCTCGTGCCTTCTAACCGAGACCCGAGGTTGACCCCATCACCAATGGAGGTCAATTCCATCCGTTTGCTGGATCCGATATTCCCACTGACCACTTCATCAGAGTGGATCCCAATCCCTATTTTCAGGATTTGTTTCCCGGCAGCAGTGCGATTGTTGTTAAACTCAATCAACCGTCGCCGCATTTCTATCGCCGTTTGGACCGCACACCAGGCATGGTCCTTGAGAGGGAGGGGAGACCCAAACACGGCCATGATGGCATCCCCGATATATTTATCCAGGGTCCCCTTGTACTGAAACACCGCATCGACCATCGACTCAAAATATTCATTGAGCATGACGACGACATCTTCCGCCTCCATGCCTTCGGTGAGGGTGGTGTAGCTGCGGATATCCGAGAATAAGACCGAGACTTCCTTGCGCTTGCCGCCGAGTCCCGTGTCCCCAGAGGCCAGTAACTGTTCAGCCACTTCCTGGGTCATGTAGCGATACATGGTGCTCTTGAGTCGTTTTTCATCGCTGATATCTTCCATCACCACCAGGGCACCATAAACGTTATCCCGGTCCGAGGCATCGGCAATGGAGTTGATCGATAAGTTAATACTGTGTTGTTCTTTGTCGTCTTTGGCAACCAGAGTTTGGTCGGGATAATACTGCTGACGAGATTTATCATCTTTGGCCGTCAATGCTGCATCAAACCACTTAGAAAAGTCGCCATCTTTAATTTGGATCAAGTCCCGTACCGATTTGCCTTCGATGCGATCGCTCAATTCCAGACCCAGCAATTGACGAGCACTATCATTAGCGGCGATCGCATTTCCGGACTTATCCGTCGAAATCACCCCATTGCTCAAGCTGCGCAAAATATCCCGTTGCATTTGCTCTTGCTGCTTGACCGTGGCAAAGAGTTTGGCATTTTGCAACGCCACTCCCGCTTGGGTATTAAACGCCTGCATAAACTCCTGATCGGACCGATTGAAACTGGCTTTCCAGCAATCGGGGGCTTCCGGCCATTGGGTCGGTTCGTAGGCGGGATGATCCCCTTGTTTTTTCTTGTTCACCAACTGAGTCACCCCAATCAGTTCCCCATCGGCGTTAAACACCGGCATACACAATAAACTGCAAGTCCGATACCCGCTTTGTTGATCCACCCGCTTACTGGTTTCACAACCGGGATGATCGTACAAATCAAAGGGAATATTCAGGGGTTCTCCGGTTTTCCCCACGGTCCCGGCATAGCCGACCCCCATGGGAATGCGAATTTCCTTTAACTCCCCTCGCGGACCGATGGGGATCTTAGTCCACAGGTCATTTTTCTCGCGATCAATCAGCCATAAGGTGCTGCGATCGGCGTTCATCAGTTGCTTCGCCTCATCCATCACCTTTTTCAAGGTTTCTTCCAGATCCAGGCTACTCTTGCTCAACGATTGGGTCGCTGACATTAGTGCTGCTGCGGCGCGTTGCCGCTGAGTTGCTTTATAGAAAGACTTCGAGGATTCTAGAATCAGACGAATTGAGGGGGCAAACTCTTCAAATACCCGCTCATCTTCTTCCGTAAAGCCCTTGGCATTAATCCGTTCGGACAATTCTGCGTCCGCATCATGGATTTTTTTTAACTTATTGAGTAACTGCACCACCGCCACTAATGCCCCTTGTTCGTTTAACAGGGGCAGACAGAGCATGGTATAGGTGCGGTAGCCGGTTTTTTTGAACTGTTCCTTGGCTGCACCGGAACGGGAATCGTCAAAGAAATCAAAGGGGATATTAACAACTTTCTTAAACGTAGCGACTTCCCCAGCAATTCCCTTATCTGCTGGAATCCTAATCTCTAAAGGCTTACCGCCAGCACCTTTGGCGATGATGGACCAGAGTTCATTCTTTTCTTCATCTAATAAAAATATTGTGGTGCGGTCCGCGCCGAGGAGTTCCCCGGTTTTTAGGGTGATGGAACGCAACATTTCATCGAGAATCGAGTCAAACCCTTGGGCATCGAGGAGGCTGTCGAGCATCGACAGGGTTTGATTGACCACTTCGAGCTTCCCTTCTACATCTTTGACAACTTGGGTGAAGCTGTCTTTGTTGAGGGGGGCGAGAAAGCTGGTGAAGGTCCCCTTGGACTGAACTAAAGACCCCCCACCGCCACTGTTACTCGCAGGAGGGCTAGATTCGGGTTCGCTCACCGATGCGGATGTGGAGCGTTGATGCTCGCTCTTGCCGCCATCAACGATTTGAGGGGTCACATCAATCACGGCACCAGCACTACTATTGTTATGGTCCCAAGCCTTTGGATTTGGAGATGCAGCTGTCATAAGATCTATAACTCTTTACTTCAGACCAGGAGTCAGCGAATTTCTTGGATTATGTGAGTGTCCTGCCGAGAACGCCGTCGCGGATTTGTTGTACAAAGCCTAGCAGATCCGGTAACTATCTCTTTCAGTTTACTCTGTCCATAAATAATTAGACATTTTGTAATTAATTCTCGATCGCTTCATGATCAGCCCTCCTTGGGCGTTTTTTGGGGGGCCTCTGGGATATCCGCATCGAGTTTGGACCGAGCAAGAGGGAGAACCCTAAGCAGATTCTGACACTACCTGCTGAAATTCAATGTGACCCTTTCTACTGTTTCCACTTTTTTTCAAAAATTTTTGATAAATGTTTAATGGATTATTAGGGGTGGCTCAGGTTTGATGGCAGATTAACCTATGGGATTGAACAATGAGGCCATGGTTGAAAGCGCCTCGTTGTTGTCGCATTTTTGACGAGCAATGGTGATCCGGTACAAAAGCGTTACTCGGTCCAACGGTCAGCCTGTCATAACGGTCAAAATTCGCTTTTCTAGTTGTAACATTTTTTGGAAAATCGGGAACCCTGATTTTGAACTTTTCAGGC
>CAYUEH010000525.1:0-2630 GCA_964442465.1 uncultured Laspinema sp.
CCTTGCTTCTGCATATCTTTTTGTAATTGTTCCCCATTCCACTGTTTTCGCGCCTTGGTGCGACTCATGGTGCGTCCACTACCGTGGGCGGTACTAAAGAAGCTTTGAGCCCCGGTGGATACCCCCGCTAACAGATAGGATCCGGTTTCCATACTGCCGCCTAAAATCACCGGCTGACCATAAGGTTTATAGCGGTCTGGAATGCCTTCCATGCCTGGACCAAAGGCGCGAGTTGACCCTTTGCGATGGACTAGAAGCGATCGCATTTTGCCATCCACGATATGTTCTTCTAATTTTGCCGTATTATGAGACACATCATAAACTTGATGCATTCCTAATGATTCTGGGGACTTTCCAAAGACCTCAGAAAACACCTCCCGAATCCGGTGCAAAATCACTTGCCGGTTAGCAAAAGACATATTTAGTCCACATTTCATGGCCGCAAAATAATCTTGCCCTTCCGGAGAATTAAACGGCGCACAAGCCAATTCTCGGTCTAAAATGTTAATTCCATATTTGGATTCCATGACTTTGAGAAAGACTTGCAGATAGTCCGTTGCCACCTGATGCCCAAATCCGCGACTGCCACAGTGGAACATCACTACCACTTGATTCGGAATGGTAATCCCAAAGGCTTGGGCTAATTCTGGGTCTACAATATTTTCAGGACGGGCGACTTGAATTTCTAAATAGTGGTTACCGGACCCCAAAGTGCCAATTTGATTGCAACCGCGATCGATGGCTTTGTCGCTAATTTTAGAGGCATAAGCCCCGGCAATACAGCCATTTTCTTCCGTGAGTTCTAAATCCTCATCCCATCCATAACCCTGATTAATACACCACTTGGCCCCCTCTTGTACTACTTGGCGAAATTCATTGCGAGAGACTTTTACAAAGCCTTTACTTCCTACTCCTGCGGGAACTCGTTCGTACAGCTTATCGATTAATTTTTTAATCTGAGGTTTGACCTCTTTTTCGGTCAAATTGGTGACGACTAAGCGCATTCCACAGTTAATATCAAAGCCAATGCCTCCGGGAGAAATCACTCCCCCTTCGGCAATATCCATTGCAGCAACACCGCCAATGGGAAATCCATAGCCAAAGTGACCATCGGGCATACATAAGGCATTTTGGGTAATTCCCGGCAGGGTTGCCACATTGCTAATTTGGTCCGCCACCGCTTCATCCATCTCTTGAATTAACTGTTCCGTGGCATAAATTCGGGCGGGAACGCGCATTCCGGGTTTGTAGGAAGTGGGAATTTCCCAGAGATAATCAGAAATTCGTTCTATGGGTTTCATAAACTTATTTTGAGGACAAAATTTGGAAAAGTAACAGGCAGGCAGAACACTCAGGGATGGATGGATTGCCAACCCTAAGTTATCTGCCTTTATTCTGTCTATCGTAACCTTTGCCTCGGTCTTTTGCCTAGTCTGGTGAGATGGTGAAGGCAAATTAGGTCAACAATAGCTACCGTTAGCCCGGGATTTTAGCCTCTGGACCGCAAGAGAATAGCGGATTGTTGTGGTTTATTTGCGCTTTTTCTTCTTTTTATTTGACGATTTCTGCTGAGTTTTAGCGGACCCAAACCCAGAGGAAACTTGGGGTTTGGAACGTTTTTGGTGTTTTTTTTCAAACAAGGCGACAATCCCATCGGGGTCTTTCAGCTTCTTCTTGGGTTGTTTTAACCCTAACTCCACCTGGATCATATCCCAATCATCGCACCAATGTTTATTAATGCGATCGCCTGCAAATGCTGCCTCAATCGCCGGAACTGCTTCTAACGCTTTTAATCCAACTAAACTGTAAACAATAAAGCTGTTTAAGATTTGAGACTCTGGATCAGAATAGGCCAATCTTTCGGTGAAAATGCTCACACACTCGTCCCGGACTTCTGGATGCTGAGTTGCCATCACTTCCAGAGAATCGACCGCAGAGTATCGGGCCGAGGCATTATAATCAGGATTGGCTAAATAATCTCTCAAAGCGGGAATTGCGGCTGGGCCAATTTGGGCCAAAACATGAGGCAATTCGTCTATGAAAAAATCGTGATCGGGTAATTTGTGAATCACCGAGATTAAGGGTTGAATCGCGGCTTCATTCCGGAGTTCCGCCAGCGATCGCCAAGCATGAATCGGTGCCCAAACTTCCAGACTCTCCTCATCTGCATCATGTAATTCATCATCCCCTACCATGCGAATTAATTCGGGAATGTGTTCTGCTGTCAATCCGAACTTTTCGAGATAAGGGGTACTATTATTGAAGTCATAGTCGTAAAGCTCCCCATAAGTCAACAGTTGGCTAACGGGGGGAGTGTAATTATGTGAATTCATCATCTATTGTTCCTCAATCCATCATTTTCCCTGTTTCTATCTTCCCATAGAACCCTAAATTTTAGCGCCCTACTATTCAACTCTGGCAAAACATATTAAAAATTATTGCGCCGCATTTCCTCTCGGTGTTTGCCAATTTCAAAGCTAAGGATGGAGGCATTCAACCAAGCAAAACCCGTGGCATATCCGGCTAAAACATCCGTGGGCCAATGTAACCCAACATACATTCGACTCCAACCGATCGCCAACACCAGTAAAAAAATTCCCAGATAAATCAACCCCCGCCATCGGGGAAAA
>CAYUEH010000525.1:2730-4294 GCA_964442465.1 uncultured Laspinema sp.
TTTTGCCGAAACCTGAAAATCGTCATTTTAAATCCACTAATCAAGCTCAATCAAACCCGAGATGCTCCCTTTAGTTTAGGATGAAAAGACTCCGGTATAAATTTGACCAGAGAATCCGCTGCGATCGCCCCAGTCTCAAACGGTGCAGTTTTTGGATATGATGAATCATTTGCAAGAACTTGTTGAGAACATCCTATGACCCAAAACTACCGCATAACTCTTCTTCCCGGCGACGGCATCGGCCCTGAAATTATGGCGATCGCGGTAGACGTCTTAAACCTGGTCGGACAGCAACTCGACTTGAGTTTTACCTTCACCGAAGCGGCGATCGGCGGATCTGCTATCGATGCCACCGGAGAACCCCTGCCCTCGGAAACCCTCAACCAATGCCAAGATAGTGATGCCGTCCTCCTCGCGGCGATCGGGGGCTACAAATGGGACAATCTCCCCCGCCACCAACGACCGGAAACCGGCTTACTGGGACTCCGTGCGGGCTTAAATCTCTTTGCCAACTTACGACCTGCAACCATTTTACCCCAACTGGTGGATGCCTCTAGTCTCAAGCGAGAAGTCGTCGAAGGCGTAGATATCATGGTCGTCCGGGAACTCACTGGGGGCATTTATTTCGGTCAACCGAAAGGCATTTTCGAGACAGAAACCGGAGAAAAACGGGGCGTCAATACAATGGCCTATACGGAATCAGAAATTGACCGCATTGGGCGCGTTGCCTTTGAAACAGCCCGCAAACGCCAGGGTAAATTATGTTCCGTGGATAAGGCAAATGTCCTGGATGTCTCCCAACTTTGGCGCGATCGCATCACCCAACTCGCCGCAGAATACAGCGATGTCGAACTCTCTCACCTCTATGTCGATAACGCCGCCATGCAATTAGTCCGGTGGCCCAAACAATTCGATACCATTGTCACCGGCAACCTGTTTGGAGATATTCTCTCCGATGCTGCTGCCATGCTGACGGGCAGTATTGGGATGTTGCCTTCTGCCAGTTTAGGTTCGTCCGGTCCTGGTTTATTTGAACCCGTGCATGGTTCGGCCCCAGATATTGCCGGACAGGATAAAGCGAACCCGATCGCCCAAGTCCTAAGTGCAGCAATGATGTTGCGCTATGGGTTAGATCAACCGGAAGCGGCGACCAAAATTGAGCAAGCAGTTCTCCAAGTCCTCGATGCCGGATATCGCACGGGAGATATCATGTCCGAAGGCATGAAATTGATGGGATGTCGCCAAATGGGTGATGCGTTACTTCAAGCATTACGCGGATAATTCCCCCAAAGACCCCTGTAAACTGATATTTAAAGGAGTGCGAGCATCTTGCTCGCTATTATTATGAAAGCGAGCAAGATGCTCGCACTCCTACATATAGCGTATGTAGAGGCGATTCGCTTTCTCGCCTCTACATTTAGCATTTAATGTTAAAAATTGCGTAAATCCTGTAAATTTCAGAACATTCAGGGAGGCGGAAGGAAGGAATCATGTGGGATCACATTGCGAAACAGATTGCTGAGGTAACCGGAGAGAAATTTGCCCTGGGCGATCGCCGTTCTGT
>CAYUEH010000526.1:0-4282 GCA_964442465.1 uncultured Laspinema sp.
ATGTTAACCCGTTCCCCTGGACTGGAATCAAACAATCAAAAAGGAGGGGGTAAAATGCCCCCTCCTTTTTTTGTTGATACTCCATCGTTTTTATATGAATGCCTTATTAAGATAACCTTTGCCATAAGGGGAAAGGGTTTAAAGTTTTGACCTTTTCAGGGGGAGGGATTGTTCAGCCCTATCTGAATAAAAAAGATGAGGTATGATGACGGTTGAGTTTCGCTCAGTTTACGGGTAACGCTCCTTGGACAATTAAAACCGAGCAAGGTGCATGATGGGTAATGTAGTTACTGACGCTGCCTAAAAAGAGTTCGGTCATGCCTTTGCGACCTCTGCGGCCTACTACAATTAAGTTCGCGCCCCAGCTTTTGGCTAATTCACAAGCGAGGACACCGGGATCTCCGACTCGATGATGGCAGATGGTGGGGATATTGCGGGCCATTGCCTTTTCAGCATAGCCCTGGAGTATTTCTTTGGTTGTTCGGACTTGACCTTCGAGTCGTTGTTGTTGAATTTCGGGAATTTCTCGTCCGATAGAGGGACTTAATCCCATGCCGGTCCCCACCATCGGCGAGATTTCGGCGAGGGCTTCGACTTGAATGGCATGAAATAGCATCAGTTCGGCTTGTTCTTTTGCGGCTAAATCGATCACCTGATCGATGACGAAATCAGATTGGGCTGAACGATCAATGGCGACCAGAATTTTATGATAAGTCATGGGGAATTCTCCAAGTGTCGTTACTGGGGCGATCGCCCCACGGAATCGGCCTCTGTTTCAAGGTAAACCGATTATTAGGTCCGGCGCATCTTCTCCCAGAGCGATTTGCTGTTTCAGCCCTGATTGCTGTCCCGCTTCCTCAGCTTACCCCTATTATCCTCTCTGTATCACTTTTTAGGTATTTTGTCAAGTAAAAATCCGGATGGTATTCCAGAATCGGGGGGATTGTTGCCTCGAATTATCAGGACAGGGGGGGCTTCAAAAAATTTAACTAAAAATCGGGGAAATTGGACTAAGTTATACACAAATCATACAGCCCGCAAACGCGATCGCAAACATCCGGATGATAAATTGAAACCTAAGTTCAGATTTCCCCCAATTCAAGCCAAATCTTAAAGATTTGTGATGGAGAGTAAAGATATGTTACCGGATCAGGTTTGCAACTCCGATGCCCCTTCCACCCAACTCCTCGTCGATTCTCAGGCGTTAGGCTTATGGTTTTCCAGGGGGAATCCCTGGAGTCAGGTGAGTCAAGAAGACGGCTTGAAAACCCTGGACGGTCCAGTTCAAGACGCTAAAAAAAGTCCATTACCCTCAAATTTTACCCTATTTGGCGCTTGGTTATTTTTATTCATAACCGTAGCTACTATGTTAGCTCCTCTCTCTAATTCTTGGAGTTCCGAGTATTTTTCTCCCGAAATGGGACAAGAAGAAAGTGCGTTAACCCTTCCAGAATAAATGTCATTGACTGGCCCTAAAAAATGAATTACAATCTGACCCTTATTGGATTGCACAACAACAATAATGATGGGCTTCTCTGAATAAGTCCTCTGAACTTAAGTCCAGGAAAACAAATAGATAATTTTAATTATAAGGTTGAGGGAAGGGCGAGAATTAGAGAGTTTTATAAAGTCGGGGAAGTTGATAAAACTCAGAAGTTCAAGTAACAAACCTGCCCGGGTTGCCCTTGGTGTCGGTGAAATTGAATCCAATCGCAACAATTTGATACCTGGATTATTCCACTGTTCAAATGTCACGGGGTAGCCCAAAATCTTGAAAAAATAACCCGCAGCACGTTGAATCTGCAACGCGATCGCCAATGGCAAGGACCTGTCGATCTCCTGAACCCAAAGTCACTCCGAGTTTGAATCCGGGAGCAATCCCGGTAAGCGGTTTCCACCAAAAGGACTGAGGCAGAAACCGAGTTTCTGCCTCAATTGAGGTGATTTTAGGCGGTTGCCACCGGGAATCTTAGAAAGCGCATCTAAACCCTTCTGACAATGGAGCCGACCCCTGATAGTCTGGTAGTGCAAGCATCTTGCTCACTGTTTCTATGTCAAATTAATTGAGGGTGGCTATATATTTAGGATGGTTTTCGGCTCTAGGCGCTCTTGCCGATGGCAAAATCAATAGATACACTGGCATTTGGAGCCGCCGCACGTTCACGGTTGCTCAAGTAACCAAGGGAGTGACAAAATAAATGCTCTGGAAGAATAGGCTAGATCAAGTGGGTTGGCAGGGTGAAGGTTCGATGCAGAAGAAGATGATATTAAACCTTCTGCGGTATGGAACTTCAATTCCAGTATTCTTGGCGATCGCCAATTGTTCTGGGGTTCGAGCAATAGCAGCAGACATCGCCCCCTTATTTCCCGGGGAATCAGCAGATTTTCTGACTCCAGAACGTCAGGATTCAGCCAGGGAGAAAGCCCTCAACAATAGCGATCGATTCCAGATATTTGCAACTCAGGGAACAGAGGCAAATCCGACAACCCCTCCTGGAGAATTTGGAAATTTGGAGTGGCTAAAAGATGGGGAAACGAGTTGCGCTCGCGAAGGGTCTCGGAACAAGAATCGCCTCTGTGATGACAGTCTGGAGATTAATTTACCGAGCATAGCATCCCAGAACACACCCCCTCGACTCAACCTCGGAATGCTGGAGGCGATCGCCCAAACCCCTCCCTCCCAGCCCCCGCAACCGCCAACCCAAGAGCCATTACCTCCCCTACCCGAGGTCGATCCGACCCCTCCAGAAGACCAGGAACCCCCTGTCTTGACCCCTCCAGAAGAACAACCCGCCCCAGATGACTCTCCCGAAATAGAAATTCCCATTCGCCAAGTCAACGTCACGGGTTCTACCGTACTCACCGATACAGAAATTCAAACCCTTGTTGCCGAGGTTGAGGGACAAACCGTTTCCCTCGATCGCCTCCGACAACTCGCGGATCAAATCACCCAACTTTATCTCGATCGCGGTTATATCACCTCCCGCGCCGTACTCGGAGATCAAGTCATCGAGGATGGCATCGTCCAAATTCAAGTCATTGAAGGCACTTTAGCCGCCATTGAAGTCGAAGGCAACAACCGGGTGAGAGAGTCCTATATCCGCTCTCGCATCGAACTCGGGGGGGCCGCTCCCTTGAATACCGCCCGCTTGGAAGATCAGTTGCGCTTACTGCGCCTCGACCCTTTATTTCAAAATATTGAAGCCAGTTTGCGTGCCGGAGATGAAATCGCCCAAAGTATTCTCACCGTGCGGGTGCAAGAAGCGAATCCCTTTGGTTTGAATTTAGGGGTGGATAATTTATCTCCTCCGAGTGTGGGATCCGAACGCTTAGGGGGAACCGTGCGCTATCGCAACGTGACGGGGTTTGGAGACGAAATTGCTGCCAGTTATTATTGGGGAACCGGAGATTCGCAAATCTACGATCTCAGCTATCGGATTCCGGTGAATGCCATGAATGGAACTCTCGGGTTTCGGGTGGCTCCCAACCAAAATGGCATCGTTCAGGAAGAGTTTAAAGAGTTGAATATTGAAGGGGAATCGGAACTGTATGAAGTGAGTTTTCGACAACCTTGGGTGCGATCGCCCCGACAAGAATTCGCCACTTCCCTCGGGTTTACCTTCCAGGAAAGTCAAACCTTTGTCGCCGGTGAACCCTTTGGATTTGGCAGTGGTCCTAGCGAAGATGGGATTACCCGGACGAGCACTTTCAAGGTGGGTGCGGATTACCTGCGTCGAGATGTTCAAGGGGCTTGGTCCGTGCGATCGCTCTTGAACATCGGAACTGGCTTATTTGATGCCACTGACAATGACGACCCTATCCCCGATGGACAATTTGTGAGTTGGATTTCTCAGGTGCAGCGAGTGCAACGGTTAGGTGGCTCACAATTGTTAATTGTCCAAGCGGATTTACAGTTAAGTCCCCATAGTTTGCTCTCATCCCAGCAATTTGTGATTGGGGGAGGTCAATCCTTGCGGGGGTATCGTCAAAATGTGCGATCGGGAGATAACGGCTTTCGCTTTTCTGTAGAGAATCGGATTGTGATCCTTCGGGATACCTCCGGAATTCCCATCTTTCAATTTGCCCCATTTTTAGATATGGGAACCGTTTGGAATCATGTGGATAATCCCAATCAGTTACCGAGACAAACCTTTTTAGCTGGAATAGGGATGGGTGTACTCTGGCAGGTGTTTCCCGGTTTGAATGTGCGAGTTGATTATGGACGCCCTATTTTTGAAATTGATGATAAAGGGACGAATGCTCAAGATGAGGGATTATATTT
>CAYUEH010000527.1:0-4274 GCA_964442465.1 uncultured Laspinema sp.
ATTTATTCCTCTGGCTTCCCCGGTTAAATAAACATTTATTCCTCTGGCTTCCCCCTTCTTAAGGGGGACGGGAGGGGGATAATCAGGGGGACGGGAGGGGGATAATCAGGGGGACGGGAGGGGGATAATCAGGGGGGGAAAGGGGGATCAATCCTTTTTTTTGCAAGAGGTCTCTTGATTAAATTACCCAGAACTGAGGAGAGAAAAAATGATGACTGAATTTGCTGCTCACCCGGCTCATGAACACTTCAGGACTTACATAATCTTTAACATTAAACCCTAAATGTAGAGGGATCAAAAGGGAATCGCCTCTACATTATTTAGCGGGTTTCATCCCTAAATGCGTAAGTTCTGAGTGGGTCAACCCCCGATGATTTGGACGGGCAAGTGAGGGGGTGAGGCGGATTTAGAACAGCAGATTCAGGGGGGCGTGATGAGATGGAACTCGGATTTAACCGACTGATTCTCGATCATGTCAACGGTCAACAGGAGGGGGTGATCAAAGTTGTTGGCGATCGCATTTTACCGGCTCTGTCTGGCGATCGGGTGGCCCGTTTTGTATAAAAGGAGGTTGGCAAACACTGAAGGGGCCTCAAGGGTGGAGGCTCACAGCCGGAGCCTAAGAATGCGCGGGCTGTCTGGGTCTGCAAATAGGCGTCAGTCCTGTTGAATTCAGGTCCAGACTCAATTAAATCTACCTCCAGATAGATTTAATTGAGTCCTACTTACCCAGGTCAGTTGGGCGTATGACGACCGATAAAGGCCCCATAAGGGTCGTAAAGTTCCAGGGGAAGCTGGGCGTTATCAGCGATCGCTTCTAAGGCGGTTCGCAGAGTATTCACGTGCAGATCCAAGCCTTGACGGACTTTTGGGTCAGGGTGGGTTTGGGCAACGGTCGCGGTTTGTTGAATTTTCCGAATATAGTCCGCACTTAACCACACACTGATCACACTATCGGTCAAGGTATATTCACAAACTTTGGGATTGCCTTGACAAGTATTGTTCAGATCCGCCCGAGTTTTGGCGATCAGATTGGCTTTTTTGAGTTCCTCTTGCGCCACTTCTCGTTGTGCCTTGAACTCCTGGAGGGAGGCAGCCGCTTTGGGGTAGTAATAGGTGCCGGTGGGGACTTGTGACCCGGAGGCAATGGCCTGATTCCACTGGTCTACGGCTTGGGACCATTGATTATTGCGGGTGGCATTTTCCGCGCGATCGGCTGCGAGAATGGCTTCTTGATATGCCTCCGTCGCAATTTTCTCCTTGGTTTTGCGATCGCGAGAAAGTTCAAGCTGCGATCGATAGCTAGGCAGGAGTTGACTCGCCTCCTGATGGGCCATCGTGCCTCGTGGCAGGGCCTCTAATTGTTGAATCACCTGTTCCCAACTGGCATAGATCGTTTCCCAGCTATCCACGGACTGAGCGACACCACTGCGCGCTTGAGCCACTTTAGCCACGGAGAGAATCTTCTGCATTTGCTCCCGTCCGATTTTTTCCGCCTGAATCCGCCCTTGAATTTCGGTTAAATTGGCGCGATAAGTGGGTAATTTTTCTAACGCCAGAGGATAGACCGGACTATCGGGGGGAACGGATTCCAGAAGGGCGATCGCCTGTTGCCAGTTCGAGGCAACTCCCTCCCACACTTGCAACGGATGGGGGGGATTTTTCCCTTGAGCAACGGCAGTTAAGGCGCTATCCAAGGCATTGACCATTTCATCCAAACCGGCGGTGAGGTTGCGATTTCGCCGCAGTAGGCGTTGAGCGGTGCCGTAATCTTTGGACCAGAGGGGAATTCCGGCTAACAGTTGACTAGCGGAGGTCAGTTGTGCTCTGGCGGATTGAATTTGTTGTTGATATTGAGCCCCTTGCAGCAGTTCTGCCGACTCCTGGGTCAACTCGTTGGCGGTGACAATTTCCTGACAGGTGCCGATCGCGCAAGGACGAGACAGGGCGTAAAACGTGGCTGACCCCAGGACTAAGGCAACGGAAGCACAAGCACTAAAGGGTAGTAACCAGGAACTCCGGTGGTTTCGGGACTTCCCTTGCCGTTGGGGTTTTCGTTGCCGTTGCCGTTGGGGTTTTCGTTGCCGTTGCCGTTGCCGTTGGGGTTCAGGTTCGAGTTGCTCCTCAAACTCTTCCTCCGGTGGCGGGGTATCAAAGGGATTGAGGGGAAAGGCGGCGACGGCCAAATCCATTGCCTGCTGTGCCTCTTCACTAACCGGAGGTGGGGTTTCCCGGGGATTGGGGGCGTTATGGGGGAGGCGATCGAGCAGGAGGACGGGTTGGCCCCCTTGGGGATCCATGACTGCCCCGAGGGGTTGGGGCGTTTTAAAGGCATGGTAAGCGTAGGGGGTTTTGTGCCCCTTGAGTCTCAGATAGAGTCGTAACTGACCCGGGAGATAGCCCACCAGGGCTAGAATCGCTTGTTGAATCGCTTTAAAGGTCGGTGGTAGGTCGAGTTTGACCTCCGGAGTATGTTCTCCGAGGACGATTAAATTTCCTTGCTTGTAGGCGCACCGAATTCGCAACGGCAAATTTTCCGGCAATTCGGCGTGCAAGCGTTCTTCGATGAGTTCGGCAATGGTTTTTAAATCGCCTGGGCGGACTGCGGTTGTCATAAGTTTTTACCCCCGGTACACATCCTGTTGGTGCAGGTTTGGTGCTTACCGGCACGGGTTACGAACTGGCAAGCCTTTTAAGTTAATTAATTAGATAGCATACAACATCGTGAATGCTCCACTCATGACGCTTCGCGTTCATAAGCGGCTTCCCAATCCCATAGCAGAGAGAGGGTGACCGGCATTCTCGGTGTAACGCAGGAACTTTTGCCTTTCGCTACCTGCCCGTCCTTTCGGCGGGTCAGCTTCAGTTTGTAGGCCAAGTATCGAGCTGCGATATTGTACGAAGCGCAGAGGTCCGCCGAATATTGCTTGCCGTTGGCAAATGTCGCACTTCTCGTACTGGGTCTTAGACCGTTGCACCCTCCCGCTGCCGTCGAAAGCCCAGGATGACGTTCCCCGAGCATAGACATACTCCGTTTTGCCACCTTTTTCCTGAAACTTCTGCTCTGTTAGCGTCACCAGGCGGCGATGCAGCCAACCATGAAACTTCTGCTTCAGGTTTGACCGTTTTGTGCCTCCTTTTGGACGCCAGCCTTTCAGGTCTTCAAAGACAATGGTGCTGGCTCCATATTCCAGAGCCAAATTAACGATTTGCCGAGATACCTGCTGAGCGATATTGGCGTTGATGCCTTTCGCCTTGCGGTATGGAGTCTTGGCAAATCCACGGTGCAACGTTTTTGTCTTTCGTGCCTTTCGTCGGATGATGTGGGCTTGCTTGTCTCGATGGTCTATGTCAGAGGTCGGATGAATGAACTTCCGAGCCAATACAGTGCCGTCTGGACAAACAATCGAGGCCGTAGCCAGAGTGTTGATTCCCACGTCTACAGCACACACCACATCGGTTTCCCACTTAGACGGAACGATACCGAAGGGCACAGCTAGATGACAGTGCCTCTGAGAAATTACCAGATAGGGAGACTTGATTGAGCCGGTCAGATGCCGTTGCCGTTTACTGGTAATAGGGACTTCTGCCCAGACCCAATCAGAGCCGCTCCAAACCTTGATCCAGGCCACCAGCAGATGAGCGTCGAATTTGACCAACTGCCCTTTGTAGAGTGCCGGATAACATCCAGCGTCCAGGTTGAAGACGGGAGGTTTGGCATCTCGACGCTTGCGAACCCCTGACTGCCATTCTCGGTATCGAGTCAGGTAGGACGAAGCCTGTCCTTTCACGAACTCGATAGCCGCTCGTCGCAGGTAGGACGGGAACTTATAAAACCGTTTCTCGAAATAGCAATATTTCGGATCTGGATTCTTGCTGGTGCGATGGATGAGTCTCTCTACTGCCGCACAGAAGCTTGAGGCTGCAACTAACTCTGGCCAGTGACCCATAACCACATAGCTCAGAGCTTTGCAGTAAGCACGATACTCGTCAACCGTTGCCGATAAGTGAAACCTCACTTCAGGCGACGGTTGCAAGCCCCATTTGTCAGTGCGTACAATAGCTTTGCTCATAATGAAGTAATCATTACATGGAACGGGATTTTACAACCCTAAAAACGAGAAATCACAGTGCTTACAGGCTGTGCTATCACCTGGTCTTATCAATGAAGTATCGCCACAAATGCTTGAACGCAGAGATGCTCGACAGACTCGAATCGATATAGCGTTTCTCATCTCCATAAGGTACTGCCCTCACCCCAAACCCCTCTCCAT
>CAYUEH010000528.1:0-4269 GCA_964442465.1 uncultured Laspinema sp.
ACTGCGATCGCCTTGCCAAATTTGGTCAGGTAGCGGAATGCTTTCACCACAAAACTGGCACAAACATAAGGGGAAGTATTGTAAAATGAAGGCCATGCTAAGGCTTTATCTTCATCGTAGCAGTCGCTTCGTTCTGGATGCCCTTCAATCCAGGCTAATCGCACGGCATGACCAATTAATACATCCAGGACGATATATTCCTGAATCTGTAAATCCGGGTTGCGATCGCAAATTGCCGCGAGTTCCATCAAGGTTTCAATATTCACCTGTCGGTATTCCGGTGCCTGAATTTTGTTCAGCAAATGTTCCACCCGCAGGGCAAAATTTTTCTCCCCTGGGGTCATTTCGGCTAAAATCAACTCGCTATCTAAGCGGTTGCGGCGCTCTAATTTATCCCCAATCACTAACCCTTTACAATGTTGCATGACTTCCCACACCCGAGGATAAAACTCTTTCGGAACTCGTCCTGCGGCACTATCTAACTGTCGCCGTCGCTGCCAATTTCCCGAGATTTCTTCGGTTTCATTGGGGGAAGGCAGCACCACCCAGTCAATCTCCTGTTCCTGTTTTTGGACGTGCAGGGATTCTTGTTTTTTCAGGAGTTTATTCATCCCGGCATATCCTTTCAACACTTCCCGCAAGCGATGATTAATTTCAAAGGGACTTAATTCCATCACCCGTTCATAGGCTTCATCTTGGGTGAGGTGTAATTCTTTCGCTAATTCACTGGTAATCAGCAAGATTAAGTAACTCACGCGCAGGGTGAGCAATCCATTAAATAAGTCCGGTTCGGCTTTGATTAATAACCCCAGATAGAGTAAAATTTCCTGAGTCAAGACGCGATCGCGAATGTCCTCCCCACAAAACAACCGAATTTTGTCCACAATTTCTGTATAGGACATCGGACGAGAAATCAGGGATGCCTCCGTATAGGCTTTACCGACGGTAATCTGCTTTTGCCGGACGAGGATATCCGTCACTGCATCAGATAACCCAATATCCACTTTATTCAACAATCCGGCAGCGCGACGGACGACGGACCAATGAATCTGCTGTTCGGCGGCATTCTCGGTGCTATTCCCCTCGGGTTTCGGAGTTGTTCTCGGGTTACTTCCGGCGATCGCACAATCCCCGATCGCCTTCCCGGTTCCCGCCTTAAAATACACTTCATTCAGTAAATCCGCCACTGTCACCGAGCGTCCCGGTCCTGCCAGTCCCGTTTCAAACTCTAATCCCTGCAAGCGACAGAGGGTATGCAACAGTTCAATTTGTTCATACAGATTATAGGAAGATCGCAAACTATCCAGCAACAATCCCGGATCCGTTTCACACTCTAGCATGAACTCCTGAGTATGATTCAACGGCCCATTTTTCTCGGGATCGTAAGCCAAAAAATAACAAGCGGGTGCGGCATTTTTCACCGGATTCTCACTAAACTGAAAGTCATGGAGAAAATCAATCCGCTCAATGCTGCCGGTGAGCATCAATTGATTCAGTCGTCCCAACTTCACCGGCGTCCCTTCGCAGTTCCCGTCCCGCAATTCTTTCATCAGTTCCAGCAATGCCGGGAGAAATCCCTCACTACTGCCATCAGTTTCCAACATCGCATGAGTTAGCAACAAAGTGACCGTGGGACGTCCTACCCCATGACCCCCAATTTGAGGATAGCGCCACCAATGGCGATGGATATAGGCCAGTTCACCCTTGATGTTTGACACTAAAAAGTGATAGTCTAAGGTGAGGTAAAACTCCTGTTGGTCTAAGAATGACGGCAAGAAAACAATCGTTTCCCCGCGAATCCGAAAAATATTAGAAGTTGTGAGACTCCGCAAGCGGCGCAAGGGTCGTCCCGTTAGCCCTAATTTATCGTTGCGACCAATTTGCCGATAGACCCCGGAGAGGTCTCGCGCTTGTCGCACTTGAATCGGTTCGACTTCTGCGGGGGTTTGGGTGGCGATGCCATGATAGGCGAGTTCGGTTTGTAGGTCTTCATCTTCCGCCAGCAGGGCGATTTGCACCACAGGTTTGCGGCGTCCGGCGAGGGTGCGCCGACGGCCTAATGGGTCAATATCCCCTCGGTGTAACAATCCTTCATCGAGCATCAGACCGAGGAAATAGAGGCTTTGGGCCCAGACTAAGGGGAGATTTTCATTGGGGAGGCGCGTTTGAGTCTGGGGATTTGCCCGTTCCGCTTCTACTTTGTCGGCGGGAACGTAATATAATTCAGGCAGGAGTTTCAATCCGTAGGATTCGACCACCAGGGAGTTGAGGCGTTCTTTATACTCCTCAGTTTGGGTGCGATCGCCTCTAAAAATTCCATCCAGGAATAAGTAAGTAAAAAATAACGGCCACTCACATTCAATATTCTCAAACTTTTTCAGTTCCCACGGTTCGTAATGCAAGCGCAATGGGTCTTCCAAAACCGTTTGATGTCCATCCCGCAAAAACCGCTTGCAGCCGTATTTCCCCTGTAATTTTTTGATGACTTTCTGTTTAGTGCGATCGCATAATGGACCATCTTCAATCGCAAAGGCGGGAAATGTGATAATACTCAACAACGCCGCATCCACTTCCTTAGAACTCGATTCCCGAGGCAGAATCGATTCCAACGTCTGCCTTGCGCGGGCAATTTCATCCGCCAGGACATGAATCACCGAATTCTGAGACCCTTTGACCCCAAACAGATTCACCCCATTAATTGCTTCCAACGCCGCCAGTGCCATGCCAATGGAAGAAGCATTTAACTCCGGATTGCCTTTATTAATTTTATTTCCCCGTTCCCAAATTCCGTAATCCGGAGTGCGATAAGCTCGTCCAATATAATAGACCAAATTCTGAATAAAATTCACTTCATCCACCGTATAAATGATGGACAATCCCGAAACCGTCATTTGAGCCAACATCAATAAAAAGATGGACGTGGCATCAATTTGGAGATGTCCCCACTCATGATCCCCAACCACCGTATCTCCGCTATGGGTATCAAATTTGGCGTGTAAAGAATCCAGCAGGGATTGGGTTTCTTTGAAGCGTTCTACCTTGTCCGCTTGTCGCATCATACAAAACAGCAATCCCCGCATCAACTTCACCACACTATGTTCCAACTCGTAAGTGCGTCCTTGGGAATCATCCATTTTGCGATAGGCGAGGGCCAACCCCCAAACCGCGAGAATGCTATAAACATTGTCGCGCACCCAGGCATCGGTATAGTCGCCGTGGGCGTTGATGGCGGTAGAAGCGGGTAACAGTCCCGTAATCGGATTTTGGCGAACCAAAATGAGGGACTGGATCTGCTGATAGTAATAGTCTAATCGGGTTTGACGTTCGGTTGAGGTTAGGGTCATGAGGTTGTTGGGGGTTGAAGAAACAGTAAGATTGGACTCGGTGGCGCGTGGGGGTTTTACCCGGTCTAGAGAAGATTTTGGCGCTTTGATGGAAATTTTTCTAAATAAGAGCGTACCTGATTATCCGTAATTTTTATAAACCTGAGGTTAATGGTAATAAAATTAAAATATAATTAAAATCAAATTTAGTCAAGAATAGGCTGAGGCATTAGCAAGCTGGAAGTAAGGGTCTAAAAATAAAAGGGTTATGTTACAGGTGTTGCAAAAATTTTCTGTATTGGGACTGCCGGTTCATATTACCACGCACTATCGAGATTGGTTACAGTCGCGGTTGCAGCAACGCCAGGGTACCCATGTGGTGACTCTGAATGCGGAAATGGCGATGCAAGCGCTAGAGACTCCGGACCTTGCGGAAGTGATTCATCAGGCGGATTTGGTGATTCCCGATGGTGCCGGAGTGGTGTTTTACTTTCTCGTCCGGGGTCGAAAAATCCAACGCTGTCCGGGAATTGAACTGGCGGAGTCATTGGTGCAGTTAGCGGGGGATTTGGGGGAGGACTGTTCCACCTTTTTCTTTGGGGGGAAACCGGGAATTGCTGAGATAGCGGCGAAGCGATGGCAAACGGAGTTACCGGGATTGGCGATCGCCGGGACTCAGGACGGATACCTATCTCCAGAGGATGAACCGGCGTTCAAAGCAAGACTTGAACAACTGCAACCCCGATTGATTTTAGTCGGTCTAGGCGTTCCTCGACAAGAGTTTTGGATTCGAGAAAATCGCCATTTATGTCCCGACGCGATTTGGGTGGGTGTTGGTGGCAGTTTCGATATTTGGTCGGGTCAAAAAGAACGAGCACCCGTCTGGTTACAAAGGATACAGATGGAGTGGGCCTACCGTCTCTATCAAGAACCCTGGCGCTGGCGA
>CAYUEH010000529.1:0-4269 GCA_964442465.1 uncultured Laspinema sp.
AATGCGATTAATTTTGTACAGCAAGCCGGATTGTCACCTTTGCGAGGGGTTGCAGGAAAAAATAGCACAGATTCGGGACTTGAACTTTGAGCTAGAGGTGCGCGACATTACCACCCAAGCGGATTGGTTCGCCGCTTATCAGTATGAAATCCCCGTCCTCTGTCGGGTGATGACTCCGGACCCGGATTCGGAAACTCCGCCAACAGAGGAACTCCTGCCGAGGCCCTCTCCTCGGGCTTCGGTGCAGCAAGTGCAGCAAATGTTACAGCAATACTTTCCGAAAAATGATTCACAATAGGCGAAAAATAATGCAAGACGAGAGGGAACGAGGGGTCCATCCCATTCCCCTGTCTCTTGGATGAACGATCGCCTACCCGCCTGTGAGGAATTAAAACGATGAAGCTCAAAGCGTTATTACCCAGCATTCTGTTAGAGACCCTTGACAAGGAGGCGCTGGAAATCGAAGTCACGGGTTTAAGTACCAATTCCCATGCCTGTCAACCGGGGGATTTGTTTATCGGAATGCCGGGAACCCGTGTGGATGGCGGTGATTTTTGGCCCTCGGCGATCGCAGCCGGTGCGGTGGCAGCCTTAGTCAGTCCCCAAGCAGCGCAAAAACACCCTTCCCAATCCAATGCGGTGGTGATTCCCGTGGCAGATATCACCGCTGCCTGTGCCCAGGTAGCAGCCGCGTTTTATGGGGAACCCGGGAAAAAACTCAATTTAATTGGGGTAACCGGGACCAATGGCAAAACCACCACGACTCATTTAGTCGAGTTTATTCTCCAGAAAGTCCAAAAACCCACGGCGCTATTAGGGACCCTGTATGTCCGGTGGCCGGGATTTGAACAGGTGGCGGCCCATACGACCCCGTTTGCGGTGGACCTGAATCATCAGTTAAGTGATGCAGTCCAGGCGGGATGTGAATTTGGGGTGATGGAAGTCAGTTCCCATTCCTTGGCCCAGGGACGGGTGCAGGGGTTGCCATTTCAAGTCGGGATTTTTACCAATTTGACCCAGGACCACCTCGATTTCCATGAAACGATGGAGGATTACTTCGAGGCGAAAGCCAAGCTGTTCAGCGCGGAATATTTGCAAGGTTGCGCGGTGGTGAATCTTGATGATAGTTATGGACAGCGCTTGGCTGAACGGTTGAGTGGGGATAAGTTGTGGGGTTATAGCACCCACAATGCCCAGGCGGATTTATGGACCAGTGATATTGAGTATGAACCGGCAGGGGTGAAGGGTATGCTGCATACGCCGGTGGGTAATGCTAAGTTTTCCTTGCCCTTGGTGGGACAATACAATGTGGAAAATATGCTGGCGGCAGTGGGGGCGGTCCTGCATTTTGGGGTTCCCTTGGCAGAGATTGTGGCGGTGTTGCCGGAATTTCCGGGAGTGCCGGGACGGATGGAACAGGTGCTGATTAAGCCGGACCAGGATATTAGCGCGATCGTGGATTATGCTCATACGCCGGATAGTTTGGAAAATGTGTTGAAGGCGACGCGGCCTTTTATTTCGGGGAAATTAATCTGTGTGTTTGGTTGCGGGGGCGATCGCGATCGCACCAAGCGTCCGATTATGGGTAAAATTGCCGCAGAATTGGCCGATGTGGTGGTGGTGACTTCGGATAATCCTCGCACGGAAGACCCGGAACAGATTTTAAAAGATGTGGCGGCAGGGATTCCGGAGAAGATCTCAGCGCGGGTGATAGGCGATCGGGCTACCGCGATTCGGACTGCTATCCTGGAAGCCAAACCTGGTGATGGGGTGGTGATTGCCGGTAAGGGCCATGAAGACTATCAAATTCTCGGCACGGAAAAAATCCATTTTGATGACCGAGAGCAAGCGCGGGAGGCGTTAAATCAACGGTTTGCCGCTGTGGTTTAACGGGTCCGGGGACCGGGAGAGTGACGCGGTTCGGTTATTTTTGGCAATAATGTAGGGAAACTTTAATTGTTGCTGCATTTTAGTAGATTCAGTTGTAGGGTGGGCAGTGCCCACCTTCTGTTCGGTGGGCACTGCCCACCCTACTCAGGGCGAGTGATTGGGGTTGTTAAGGGGGGGAAAGGGGGAGCAATCGGTTATTTTGCAAGAAGTCTACTGTTTAAAGCGCCTGGAATAGGGCGCTTTTTGCGTAGGATTACCAATGCAACATCTAGGAAGTTAACTTTAAAATAGAATTAGCCTTACTCATAAAAATAATCCTCTTCCCGACTTGAGGGAAGATAATAAAGACTGAGAGGGTCTGAGGAGACCCAGGTTTCTATACCCAACTCTATCTTTTGCCCATTGAGGGATGAGATGGAGAGCGGTAATTGAGCTAGGTCAATGCACTAAGGGTGCGAAGCTATCGGAAAACTCAGGGTGTTTTAATAAAATAGATGATGGCTCGGACCCTTAAAAATTGCTAGAAACCTAAACAAAATTGACGTTTAGGCTACTGTATTCATGCCCCGGTTTGTGGGGGTGATGTTAAGTTGACAACATCAACCGGAAACGGGGAAGTGTATCAAGTTCCTGGCGTCGGATTTCCTGCCCTGGGTGAAGTACAGGGATTTGCCAACTCGCGGACACTTCAGAAGATGAATTTATCAACAGCTCAGGATGTGTCTCTTTATGATTGCGCCCTCAGTGCGATCGCACCGCCTCATCCCTTGCAAGTTTCATACCCGTCTTTTAAGGGCATGGTGGGCGGTGTCTTTGACCTGTTAATTGAACAAAAAATCCCAGCAACGTTGTGGGTGAAACTTCCGGATTGGTGCGACTGGCACGGAGACCTCGATCGCTACCGCCATCTGCTCGGTGGAACGAATCCGGTCTATATCCTCCATCCCAGGCAGGGTGAGGACACTCCCAAGACTTGGGAGGAAAAAACACAGGAGGCAGGAGGAACCGGAGGAAAAAACGAGTTATATTCCCGACAGCGATACAGCTTTTTTAAACCGCGATCGCCGGATAAACAGAACAGCTTCGATCGCCACCTCCATCGTCACACGCCGTCCTACGGTGCCCCTCTAACCTGTGGCATTGACGAGAATTCCCTGATTAGCGATCACGGAACGATCCTGATGCCGACCAAAACCCCCTTACCCTTATGCTGCATTCAGTTAGTTCTGAATAGTAAACTGAATGATGAATATTTTCTGATGGTGTTGTCCCCGGAATTATCCGTGGCAATTTTAGCTAGTCCCACCCACTCAAGGGAGGTTGAACCCCATTCCCATCGGGAATCTCAGGGACATCAAACCCTAGTGGCCCTTTATTCCCTAGACCAACAGACGATTCAACAGGTCTTCGATGGACTGAAAGTATCGGTGAGTAAAGGACTCTGCCAGAGTTGTCCGATTTCCGAAGAAAATCAACCCGCGATCGAGACCGATGGGCGAGTTTGTGAAAATTTACTCGCCAATTGGGACATGGCCTTTGGTCATCTGGAACTGCCTAAACCGGATCCTTTATTATTGGGACATTTATTTACCAAGCAACTCCAGCGAATGGAACAACAGGGACAAGAATTGGCCGGGGAGGGAGAACTCGCGGCATTGCGACGACAAAATCAAGAACTGTTGAATGCCTTGGAGTTTAAAGACGAGTTTCTGAATAAAATTGGACAGGAACTCCGCACGCCGTTAACGAATATGAAAACGGCCTTGAGTTTGTTGGATTCCCCCAAACTCAAACCGGCGCAACGAGACCGATATAGTGCGCTGTTGCATCAGTCTTGCGATCGCCAAAATGCCTTAATCGATGGATTCCTAGAACTGGTGCGCCTAGAAAGCGAGGTGGACAAAGCGAAAATGGAGGGCATCCGCTTGGGAGAAGTTGTCCCAGGAATCGTCAGTACCTATCAGCCGATCGCCCAGGAAAAAGGCGTACTCTTAGCCTACACCCTCCGCAGCACTTTACCCCCGGTGATTTGCACCCGAGAATGGCTCAAAAAAATTGTGCTGAATTTGCTCCAAAATGCGATTAAATTCACCGGGTCCGGCGGGGAAGTTTGGGTACGTTCCAAGCAACAAGGCGATTATGTTCAACTAGAATTTCGCGATACGGGTATGGGCATTCCCCCGGGGGAAATTCCTCAAATTTTTGAAGCCTTTTATCGGGGTCGTCAAGCCATTAATGACGATATAGAAGGAGCCGGATTGGGATTAACTATTGTCCAACAGCTTTTACTCCATTCCGGGGGTTCAATCACGGTCAAAAGCCGGGTCGGACGGGGTTCGGTGTTTAGCATTTTATTACCCATTTACGACGAAAGTGAGG
>CAYUEH010000530.1:0-4251 GCA_964442465.1 uncultured Laspinema sp.
GATACTGCCTCTAAGTTTTGCTAGAATGAAACAGCCCTACCTTTGAAAGGGGGGGGGAGAGGGGAGAAGACAGATGTTACAAATCATTTAGGATTGCTATAGATAAAACTGCTGATGGCTACAGAGTTTGTAAAGAAACCCGGTTTTCTTCCCCATCCTGTACCCAGGGACTAGAAATAGCCTAAAATTTTTGCCTGATCCCTACCCTCGGTGGGACCCCTCTAACTTGGCACTTCGCTCGAAATCGGCTATCATCATTTCTAAGAAAGAAAATAAAAAGGGCCTTTCATATCACCTTGGTGAGAAGATGGCTTTCAGTTAACAAAAATAAATCAAAGACCGGGTTAAGAGTGAAGCAGCTTCGGTGAAGCAGAATCACCCAATAATAGATCGGGGATTCTCTCCACAATCTGCCTCATACAGGGTTTAAAAATAACCAAGGTTCAGGCAAAGACATCCTTGTAAAGACCAGCAGGCCCCAACAGCATCGATCCCAAAATTATGAATGATTCTCCGTCAATCTTCAATAGAGGTATAGACTCCTATCCGGAGATAGACCCGCTTTCCGGGGAGTTTTCCCCCACGGCAAATCAGGAATCACTGTCTGATGGGGATGCACTGTGGCAGAGCCTGTCTGGCGATTTACCGGCGTCGTCGGAAGGGGAAAAAATTAGAATTTGGAAGGACAATTTAGACTGTCTCAGTCGATTGGGACGGGGGACGAAACTGTTAATCGCAGCCGTTGAACCCCAAAATTTTACCCTCTGTTATGGGAACCCAGCCTTATGTCAACTGGCGGGAATTCAGGCGAGTCTAGAGCAACAAAGCCGGGACGATCGCCAAAGATTGTTGCACCATTTGCTACAGGATCACCTGAGTGAAGGCGATCGGCAGGACCTGGAACAGTTATATCGGCGTCAGGTGCTGTTGAGAATTCTAGGCGATCGCTATGGAATTGACCTCCAGAGTCAGTTGGGATGGGATGAACCGGCGATCGTCAGTTTTAATAGTCCAAACTACTCAGAACCCAGGATGATCGAGTTTTGGATGAATGCGGCAGGACTCAAAATCATTCCCCTCGATCCCGATCGAGATGAGTTTGCAGATTTACGCTTAGAAGACCACTCCCGACCCGAAAATTCCGAACGCTTGACGGACCTCTCCACCCTAGAAAGCTTGGAACAGCGCGTTTGTTGGGAGAATTATCGCGTTGAGGGATTACTCCTGTTAGAAGGGGTAGATGTCACCATTCGGGAGACCATTCGGCAGATTTCCCGGTTACTGATTAGTACCCACTCAATTTTACGTCCCGATCGCTTTCGGCAAATTAATCAGCACCTCAAATCCTTGTTTAGATGTGACAACAGTTTTATCCTCAGTACCGAACGAGATCCAGTCCGCCTGTTTGTGGAAACCGAATCGAGAAAGTTGAGCGTCACCAGTTATGCGATGGACTCCCTCCAAGGGTCCCATTTTCGGCAAGCGGCAGAAGCGAATCGGATCTGGAATGTCACGGATTTAAGTGCAGATTGGACCGGAGGATGCGAGAAGCAACTGGTAGAGGCGGGAGTACGGTCCTTGTTATTGATTCCCCTGGTGGTGCAGGTGAGTGGGAATGATTCGAGATTAGCAAGGCGATCGCCCTCTCAATCCCAGCAAATGGTGGGATTAGTGGGGTTAACCAAGTCTCAACCCCATCACTTCCATCCCATCGATATTCGCCGGGGAGAGGAACTAATTGCGCCGTTTACGGTGGCATTGCGCCAAATTGTCCAACAACGGTTGACCCAATTTACCAACATTCATCCCTCGGTAGAATGGCGGTTTGTTCAGGAGTTAGAACGGCGCAGTTGGGGATTGCCACCGGAGGCGATCGTCTTTGCTGAACTGTATCCCCTGTATGGAATATCGGATATTCGGGGGTCCTCAGACGAGCGAAATCGAGCCATTGAAGCGGATTTAATCGAACAGTTTCAGTTGGGTTTAGCCGTGGTGGAAGCGGTTTGTGCCGCCGAGGAACAGAGTTTTGTGGAACAACTGAGACTGGATCTGCTGGAACGAATTGAGGGGATCAAGCGTGGGGTGACCGTGGATGGAGAAATCACGGCGATCGAGTATTTGAAAGAGCATCTGGAAGGGTATTTTGACTATTTTTGCAACTGTTCCCCCTTAGCTGCCGAGGCGGTGGCGACCTATCGAGCCGCTTGTGATAATGAACAGGAGTGCGTTTATGTGGCGCGATCGCGTTATGACGAGACGGTTAATCAAATTAATGCGCGTTTAAGAGAGACTTGGGAGATTTGGCAGGAGAAAATGCAGAAAATCATTCCTCATTACTGTGATGTGGAATGTAGCGATGGCATTGATCACATGATTTATGCCGGGTCCGCGATTAATCCATCGTTTTCCCGCTTTCATCTGCACAGTTTACGCTATGAACAACTGCGAGCGGTTTGTGACTGTGCGCGGGTGGCATTGAGAATTCAAGCGGATTACCAAACGCCCCTGGAAGTGACCCATTTGGTTTTGGTGCAAGATTGCACCGTGGATATTTTTCATGATGAAAAGACCGAGAGACTGTTTGATGTTCGCGGAACCCGGGATACCCGGTATGAAATTGTCAAAAAACGCATTGACAAAGGAGTAGAAGCGCAAACCGGCGATCGGATTACCCAACCGGGGATGTTAACCGTGGTTTATGCGACGAACAAGGAATGGGAAGAGTATGAACAGTATTTGCGCTATTTAGCCCGGGAAGGGTGGGTGGACGAGAAGATAGACTTTGGCAATGTCGAACCCCAACCGGGAGTCTCGGGCCTCAAATTCGCCCGGGTTCGGGTTCTCCCGGCATCCAATTCCTTACCGGATCTGGCACTCAACGGTTCGCCGTCCCCGGGTGAGTGAGGGGATGGCGCGCCGTTCCCCATTCGAGCAGGGTTTCGCTACAGTATCAGGAAGACAAGAGACAAACGACAAGAGACAAACGACAAGAGACAAACGACAAGAGACAAGAGGGCGCAAGCATTGCGCCCCTACATAAAACCCTGATTTATAGTCTTAGCGCGTAAGTCCTAACATCAGGATAGGGGCAAATCCTCGCGCCCCTCTCAACTTTGACCGATTGACCGTGTTATGACATTTAGTCGATTTTCCAACCTTCCTCGGGCAATAGACGGCAACCTTTCAATCCCACAGCGGGATTTTTTCGATACTCTTCTTCTGGAATCCAAACCTGGACAGTTAAATCAGATTCTACCGAGTAGATGTATTCTGCATTGGGGTCGTAAGTCATACTGACTTTGAGGTTAGAGAAATCATCCTCACAGATTTCAAAGCCAAAACGAACTACAATCTGGGCTACTAAGCACTCCGGTGTATCGTGGTATTCTCCAGCCGCCTCTCGTTCTTGGCAAAATTTACCGAGAAAGGGTTTGAGGATGCGTCGAACTTTGTCCGGCGCTCCATTTCTACTGGCATAGATAATTGCCGGATTTCCTTCTACAACGATTTGACAGGGTATAGACATGGGTGTGATTCCTACTCGTTCGGAAACGGTACCCCTACTTGCGGTACCGTTATCAACATAATATTTTGGCCTAAAGCCACCCGTGCCGTTCATTTAAACCGATGAAATTTTTACCGAGTCGTAAAAGACGACCCTCGATATAGCCGTTTTAACAGTGATATCTATTCGTGAGTGGAGGATAATTGGGCGTGAATGCAGCAGAACAGGTTAAAAATTTTGAACTCGCCAGCAAGATTGCGGCAGTCGTTAATCTTTTTAAGTTACAGTTTCCTGACGCACGGGCGGATTTGAAACCCTGGGTGAATGACCCGAATACCCAGGAACTGGTGGATCCGGATTCCATTGATATTGGATTTCACTTTCCCGGATGGAGTCGCTCATTGCAGAGTCGGAGTATTTTAGTGCAAATCCGGTTTCATGAGGACCCCCTGGATGGCGATCGCCGGGCGATCGGAGTGGAATCAGCCGGTTACAACCATCAAGGACAACAATGGCGATTTTCCACGGTGGAAAACTGGCGCTTTGTAGGGGCAACGGAGCCAGTTGCTGAGGTCCAGGACAAGTTGAAAACCTTTTGCCAGCAGACTTTTGAGTTGTTTAATGGGTAGTTTGGGGTCTTATGTCATTTGTCTGATGTCATTGGTCATTGGTCATTTGTTGATGGGGGAGATGTTCGTAGTAACGACTTCAGTCGTTTCTTTTGTTCGTAGTAACGACTTCAGTCG
>CAYUEH010000531.1:0-4231 GCA_964442465.1 uncultured Laspinema sp.
GTTCATGAGGCAGTCGCCCCGGAATTTTTACCCCAAGTTGCTGCTGCACTCCAAGGGCGTCAGGTCCAATTACGCTTGGATGGAAAAAGTCAAGATATCCTGAAAAATACCCCCAATTTGCAGGATTGGGAACTGGCAACGGAGGAGGATTGGAAAACGGAATATACGGACTTGATTTTATCCATTAAAGTGGTACATTTCCTAGAAGAGGCGATTTCTCATATCAACACTTATGGATCCGGTCATACTGATGCGATCGTCACCGAAGAACAATCCGCAGCGGATCTGTTTCTCTCCCAAGTTGCCTCTGCCGGAGTCTTCCATAATTGTTCCACCCGCTTTGCCGATGGATTCCGCTACGGTTTCGGGGCGGAAGTGGGAATTAGTACCCAAAAAATGCCTCCCCGAGGTCCCGTTGGACTGGAAGGATTAGTCACTTACAAATATCAATTAGTCGGGAATGGTCAAGTGGTGGCAACCTATTCCGGTCCCGATGCGAAACCCTTCACCCATCGCAATTTAACCTAATTGTAAGAATAGACCTCTTGCAAAATTCTAAAAAGCCCCCCTTTTTAAGGGGGGTTGGGGGGATCAATCTAGTATTTTGCAAGAGGTCTAATGTAGAGGCGATTTGCAAAATTCTAAAAAGCCCCCCTTTTTAAGGGGGGTTGGGGGGATCAATCTATAGCGTTTCCCATCTCCATAAAGTACAGCGATGGCGGCCCCAAACCCCTCTCCATCCCCCCTACCCCCCTTTGAAAGGGGGGGGGAGAGGGGCTTTGAAACGTACCTCATGAGTCCGGGAACTGCTATAGTATTTTGCAAGAGGTCTAATGTAGAGGCGATTTGCAAAATTCTAAAAAGCCCCCCTTTTTAAGGGGGGTTGGGGGGATCAATCTAGTATTTTGCAAGAGGTCTAATAGACCTGTTGCAAAATAACGGATTGATCCCCCCCCCTTATAGATCCCCCTCCCGTCCCCCTTCCCAAGGGGGAAGCCAGAGGAATAAATGTTTAATTCCACCGGGGGCTTTAAAGAATTTTGCAAGAGGTCTAATGTAGAGGCGATTCTCGAATCGCCTCTACATTTAAGGGTAACAAAAGCCCTAAAAATCATCAAAATTTCGCCCAAAATTGCATCATTAAACTCTGGCAATACCCTATGAAAGTATTCACAAAAGCTGCTCTGATTCGAGTAGCCGTGTTATCACTCATCGTGATTTTTTTACTAACATTAGGCTGGAACACCGTGATTAATATGCCCGGAAAAAGTTATGGGGGAGACTTACCCCCCTTAACTGAACGCGAACAAGCCTTGCAAGTGGAACTACGCCAATCTATCGAAAAGATTTCAGGAGAGGAAATTGGCGAACATAACTATTTTTTCTACAATCAATTAGAAGCGGTTGCGGATTGGATAGAAGGGGAATTTACCGCTGCGGGTTATGAACCGAAACGACAAACTTATGAAGTGAATGGGCAGCAGTTTCATAACTTAGCGGTTGAGAAAATAGGCACAGAAAAGCCCGAGGAAATTATCATTATTGGCGCTCATTATGATTCGGTGGTGGGGTCTCCAGGAGCCAATGATAATGGCAGTGGAACCGCCGGAGTATTAGCCCTAGCCCGGGAATTTGCAGACAAACCAACGGCGCGGACTTTGCGATTTGTGGCCTTTACTAATGAGGAACCGCCATTTTTTTGGACAGAAGATATGGGCAGTTTTGTCTATGCCAAACGATGTCGCGATCGCCAGGAAAATATTGTGGGAATGCTCAGTTTAGAAACAATGGGCTACTATTCTGACCAGCCCGGTTCTCAAGAGTATCCCCTGGGATTATTAAACCTCGTCTATCCTATCACGGGAAATTTTATTACCTTTGTCAGCAATCTCCCTTCGGGAAATCTCTTGCGAGAGGTGATTGGTTCTTTCCGCAGTCATACCCAATTTCCCTCGGAAGGTGCAGCGATGCCAGGAGCAACCCCCGGGGCGGGTTGGTCGGATCATTGGTCATTTTGGCAGTTTGATTATCCCGCCTTGATGGTCACGGATACCGCTCCCTTTCGCTATCCCTTTTATCATACAATGAAAGATACCCCGGAGCAAGTCAATTATGACCACCTCGCCCGAGTGGTATCGGGTTTAGAACGGGTGATAGAGGAACTCGCCCAGGGCAGAATTGCTTGAGGGATTTAACCCCTTCGGGTTCAGGGAATCAACCCTGAACCCGCTTGTTCTGTTTTGCTTGATTTTCCCCCGTTTAATCCCCTCAATCCCCGGGAGTGAATCCGATTATTTCTTAGCAGCAGCGGGAGCTTTTTTAGGGCTATTATATTGATAGGTTAAATCATCAACCACCCAAACTTTCTCTTGTTTAACCAGTTTCATTTGCACCGGCACTTCCCGACCTGTTTTAGAAATCACGGTGACATCCAGACAGTGAACTTCCCCCTCAGTCGTGGGAATTGACATGGTAGTGCGCTGATACTGATTCAGTTTGTGGGTTTTGATGAATTTAGCAAATTGTTGTTTAGAGGTTTTGCTTTTAAAGCGATCGCTGGTGGACTGATAGGCCCCATTGATATCCCCTTGGCCAATTTGGGCAAAAAAGGCCCCGATCGCCTGGGGTAACCCTTTGGTTTTGGAAAAAATAATCAGGGAAACGCTAATCCAAATCAGCACGATTCCCCCGAGGATTACACCCACTCCAATTCCCACATACGATAACCAAGGTTGAAAGGATTCCACAGTACACTCCTAAAATGACCCAACGAATGTTTTTGCTGAGGGGTTGAGGGATAACCCCTGTATGCTCTTACCACAAAATATCAGTCATAGCAAGGGTTATGGGTTACGGAATCCGGATCCGGGAGCGTGAATTTCGAGTGTTCTGTGTTCATTCCATCCGGAAATCTTCCGGATCTCGGGTACAGCTTCAGTAAAGTAGCTATTAGGGCGAAGGAACAGAATTATCAACCAAGGAACATGAGACGAGGCCACCCCACCGAGACGGGGTAAAATCTCTTAACCCTTTTACCCCTTATCCCCAATTCACATATCAGGAGTAGTTACGATGACTTATCGGATACTGAGCATCGATGGTGGCGGAATTCGTGGTGTATTAGCGGCGCGAATGTTGCAACGGATCGAAGAACGACTGGAGTTGCCGTTAAGAGATCATTTTGATTTAATTGCGGGAACTTCCACGGGATCAATGGTGGGTGCGGCGATCGCGATGGGAATTCCCTGCGAGGAAATTGTCCAACTTTACCGGAAAAAGTCTAAAAAAGTCTTTCCCTACAGGAGCCGGTGGACCCTCAAGCGACTGCCGTTACTACTACAGCATGGCCCTTCTGCACCGAAGTTCTCGGAAAAGGGACTAACCCGAATGCTCAAAGATTTATTGGGCAATAAGCATTTGTCCGATATTAACCCAGCCAAGCTGTTAATTACCAGCTACGATACCATTGGCCGATCGCCCATCATTTTTAAAAGCTGGAAAGAGAGATATGCCAATGTTCCCGTCTGGGAAGCTTGCCTGTGTTCGGCTTCTGCCCCCACCTTCTTTCCGGCACACCGATTAGTTATTGATGGTCAGGTGATGTCCGCCATTGATGGCGGTTTAGCCGCAAATAATCCCACCGCTTGCGCCGTCGCAGAAGCGATTCGCTTGGGTCATCGCTTAGAAGATTTGGAAGTCATTTCTATTGGCACAGGCGCAGCAACTCGGGTAATTCCCTGGGAACAAGCTCGTTCTTGGGGAACTCTGCAATGGATTTGGGGAGGGCGCGTGGTGAAAGTGATGACCGATGCCCCTTGCGAAATTTACGATTACATCACGGATTATGTGATTGGGGATAAATCTCGTTATGCTCGTCTCCAATTTCCCCTCGATCGCCGCTTAATTCACAAACCTTTGAGCGATGATATGGATGATGCCAGCAAGGAGAATATCAACAATTTAGTTGAAGCGGCTGATGCCTACATGAATCTTGTGGAAGTGGTGGAATGCTTGGATATGTGTTTGAGGAAAGCTGAACCTCCTCAAGTTCATGTTCAGGAACGCTATCAACGCTAATGTTGTAGGGGCAGTAAATCTACTGCCCCTATTTGATGACATTTTCCAATAGACCTGTTGCCTCATTCTTTAAAGCCCCCGGTGGAATTAAACATTTATTCCCCCGACCGTCCCCCTGATTATCCCCCGACCGTCCCCCTGATTATCCCCCGAC
>CAYUEH010000532.1:0-4223 GCA_964442465.1 uncultured Laspinema sp.
AGGGGCGATCGAATCGGCGATCGGTTCCTAAACTAGAATAGAAGAACATCAACAACTCAGAGGTCCTTATGCTACGCGATATCAGCCTGAAAAATTATCGAATGTTCAAAGACTTTCAGATAGACGGACTAGCACGAGTCAACCTGCTAGTGGGTCCGAATAATAGTGGAAAAACCAGTTTATTAGAAGCGATTCATTTGTTGGTGAACCCGGATAACATTAACGAGGCTTTTGATGAAGTTCTAGGTCCACGAGGCCAGTTCCTCCTGGTTCCCGACCGCTGGGGTGATGATCTAGAGAGAGAGCATCAAATTAAACCTTTATTTTACCAGGAAATATTGACAAGTGAAGCCCCTCTGTGCATTGAATCCAAAAGCGATGATTTCCAATCCTTTGAACTGCAACTTTATCCTACTCCCGAATATCTGGAGGAATTAAACTTGCCTGATTTCATAACTAACGCAATTCGCCTAAATAATTATAATCTATTGGTATCCCACACCCAAGAAAAGCAAACAATTTATCACGCAAACAAAGTCAACGCGAAGGGAATAACTTCCAGCGATTTCCGGGGGTTAACTCGTTCTGGTCCTCCTCCTTCCCAGTCTCGACAGAGTGTTTTAATGACCCTCGAACGGCTCAAATTGGTTACCCTAGTCGAAATGTGGAATGAGATTACCCTCACGCCAAAAGAAGAGCAGATCATCAAGGGATTGCAAATTTTAGAACCGGACATTGAACGATTTAGTTTTATTGGAGGGACAACGATTGCCAGTGGGGTTCTCATCAAACTGCGAGGACGAGAGCATCCCGTTACCTTGGGTAGCATGGGAGAGGGAATGAAACAAATGTTAAATCTAGTCATGGCGGCGGTGACTGTGGAAAATGGAATTTTATTAGTCGATGAAATCCAGAGCGGATTGTATTATGATGTTCAGGCAGATATGTGGAGGTTACTCATAGAAATTGCCCAAAATTTGAATATCCAGATTTTTGCCACTACTCACAGTTGGGATTGTGTGAGGGGTTTTGCACAAGCGTTAAATGAGGCCCCAGAAAGTGATGTAGGAAAATTATTTCGATTAAGCTGGCGGGGTGAATTAATTCGCGCTATTGATTATCCAGCCGAGCAATTAGAAAAAGCAGTGGAATACGGAATTGAGGTGCGGTGATGGTGAAACAATCGAAAAACTTAACGCCTCCCAATCAGCTATTGGTTGAAGGCAAAAACGACCAGCACGTTATTTGGGCCTTATGCGAACAATATAATATTCCAGAAACGTTTAGAGTGCAATTACCTGAAAACGGGACAGAAGGGGTTGAGGCCCTATTAGAGGGGTTGCTCTTAAAATTGAAGGAAGAGAATTTAAGAATCTTGGGAATCGTGGTGGATGCGGACCAAGATTTAGCAGCGCGATGGCAATCGATTAGAGATAGGTTGATTGCCAGCGATTATCCCAAGGCAGATATCCCCAATTCGCCATTAACAGAGGGGTGGGTTTATCAACCCAAAGATGTTTATTTAAAGCGGGTGGGAGTTTGGGTGATGCCGAATAATCAACTTCCGGGAATGTTAGAGGATTTTGTAGCGTTGTTGATGCCAGCAGATGATAGTTTGCGTCCGAAAGCGGAAGAGATTTTAAGAGAAATTGAAGGAGAGGGACTGAACCGATATGGAGAAATTCATCATGCAAAGGCGCTGATCCATACTTGGTTGGCATGGCAGGAGACTCCAGGGATGCCGATGGGACAGGCAATTACGGCGCGGGTTTTGCAGAGGGAGTCACCGATCGCCCAAGTTTTTGCGGACTGGTTACAACGGCTATTTGAGGCTGAAATCCCTGAAAAAAACGGCTAAATTTAGATTATCTTATAAAAATTGCGTTCTCTACAAGCGTCTAAAAATAAGTTGATATAAAAATTTTCCTCTCAAGTCTTCCCCGAAAAATAACTGCTTTTTGAGAGACAAGTCAGCAGGAAAAACAAAACCGGAGATAACTCCAACAGCATTAACAGTATGAGGTATTGATATCCAGGCGATCGCCTCCTTTAGAAATTGGGGAAAAAACCCCAGCTTTTCATCGCTACTCAACCGCCATTTTTGGACCGCCACAGCTACTTAAATGAGCCAAATTAAATCACTAGAACCTCCATATTTCTCACTTATAAGAGATACTATTAGGGGCAATGGGTCAGCGATCGCATTAAATTTGGAACCTGAGCCCTCGCAGTGAAAAACAGTGCCTCCGTTGAGCAGGATCATGAACTTGATGCCCTAAAATACCTAAGAAAGGACGGAAACACCTCATTCTCGCAGGACTTCGTGGGTATAAATTGCCCGTTGTCAGAGTTATCGGTTTGCAGTCTCCAGAAGCCCTAAAATGGGTAATTCCCCGTCAGATACTGACAAAAGATTGTGGGATAAAACCTGATGATTGGACGAATTATTACTCTGATTTCACCCACGCTTCATTTGGAGAGTGCTAAAATTTAGATGAGTCTTCTCCCCTGGCGGTTAATTTACTGAAATTCACTCAACTGTGATGATTTGATTCAGTTCGGGAAGTAACTTAAATGACCTGAACATAAATGATTCACTTTTTAACCGCCCCTGACAAAAGAGACCCCCCTCAGCTAGATTAACCCTAGATTGAAGGAGACAAACCTCAAGGCAGGATTGAACAGGGAAAGATTTGAAACAGCATTAAACCCAGTCTGAACGGGGTAAAAATCAACTTTTAACACATTTATCGGGTTTCCCGGAAAACATAGAAATGTGTAATTACGATGTCATAATCCGCTATTTTATGCGGCGCTTTCAGGGGATAACACCGAATTCTGACGATTAAACAGAAGAACAAAGAAGAATCATGACCGTTTTTATTGCTTTAAATGACAACAATACCCTAGTCGCTTTTGACTCTAACAATCCCGCACAGATTTCCTCTGTAGGGGTAACCGGAATCGAGGGGACTTTACTAGGAATTGATACCCGACCGGCCAACGGGTTGATTTATGGCATCACAACCACCAATAATATTTACGCCATTGACCCCCAGAGTCTGGGATTCACCATTGATGCCAATGGAGCATTGAATAATACCATGACTCCGGCCACCGTATCGGCCACATTAGTCAGTACCCTATCCCAACCCTTTGAAGGGGGAACTGTTTCGGGATTTGACTTTAATCCTGTTCCCGATCGCCTGCGATTAGTGGGGGAGAATAACCAAAATTTCCGCATCAATGTTGATACTGGATCCGTGATTGTTGATGGTACTCTAGCATTTGCAGCAGGCGACCCCAATGCAGCCGTTGATCCGACCATTAGTGCCTCGGGTTATACCAATTCCTTTGCCGGAACAACTTCAACCCAACTCTACAATATCGATCCTCAACTGAATACCCTGTTACTGCAAAATCCCCCTAATGATGGAACTCTGGTTACTATTGGGAATTTAGGGGTAGATTTTGGTAATTTGGCAGGGTTTGATATTGTTTCAGGGATGGCCGGGGAGAATGCGGCTTTTGCTGTTGCCGACTCGATGCTTTATTCTATTGACTTAACAAATGGTCAAGCCACTAGCTTAGGGATGATTGGAGGCAATCCGGGCTTGAATTTACAAGGTGTGGCAACCGTACCCACTTCTACTTTCCAAGACACGATTACTGGAGAGACTGAATTTAACCCGGCTCAATATTTGGCGTCTCATCCCGATTTAATTGCTGCGTTTGGCTATGATTTGGCCGCTGCTACTCAACATTATGAGGTATTTGGGATGGCAGAAAATCGAGGTTTGGATACGTTCGATGAACTGCGATATCTGGCTTCTTATGGGGATTTGATTGAGGTGATTGGGTTTAATCCTGAGTTGGCCACGGAGCATTATGTTGTGTTTGGGGCTTCGGAAGGGCGAGTTACCAATGTGTTTAATCCAGTGAGTTATCTGAATACTTATGAGGATTTAAGGGCTGCATTTGGTACTGATTTAGTGGCTGCAACTCAACACTATATCCAAAATGGATTTAGTGAGGGTCGCGTTTTTTAGACTCAATTCGAGATACAGAATCTAAAGAAACGACTAAAGTCGTTACTACAAACCTTGAAGTATTCCCTGAATTCATCCGGTGTTCGTAGTAACGACTTTAGTCGTTATCCGGTGTTTAGAGTAACCCTTAATTGCTGCCAGAAAGCATGGCTTGCTGTCCTTGGGGGGAGATTG
>CAYUEH010000533.1:0-4202 GCA_964442465.1 uncultured Laspinema sp.
TACAGCCGAGCGCGCTTTCCCCCGGGCAGTCATTTGGCGTGACTTGAGTTATGGCGATTGGTCTCGCGATTAGCAGTGAGTTTGTGGAACGTTTGTTGACGGTGGTCACTTCTTTACGGTTTCAGGAACGCCCGGTGTTGGAGTTCTTGATTCAGCTCTTGCATTCTGAGCCGGTCTCTCTCCTCCCTCTACCCCCTGAATAGTTATTACGAAAATGGCACGCGCCTCGGTTGGCTGATTAACGGCCAAAATCGACAGGTGGAAATTTATCGTCAAGGTCGGGAAAAAGAAGTCTTAGACAATCCCGCTACCCTATCCGGTGAAGAGATCCTCCCGGGTTTCTGCCTCAACTTGCCGGTTATTTGGGGATAATTTTAGGGCTTATTTTCAGAGATTTAGAGGAGTGCGTTCGCGCGAAGCACCTTTCAAGGTGATAAATTTAATGACGCTCAATTGTTATTTCATGTAGGGGCGATTCGTGAATCGCCCCTACAAGGGCGCAAGCATTGCGCCCCTACAAATACACCTTGACAGGGCTACTGTAGGAAACCCTATAGCTGACTATCTGGACTGTAAGCTACTGACCAAACTTGACTCGGATCCGGTAAAGCTTGGATGCCATTGAATCAAATTGAGGCAAAAACCTGGTTTCTGGTCCTGGGGATCCCCAAGCTGGCCTCGGAAAGTATTAAGAAATTTTGCAAACTAAGAAGAATAATTGCAATTTCTCGGGATGCGGTTTACCTGAAAAAATAAAGATGCTAGGGTTCCTAACAACTGAAAAATATTACCCTAGATAGCAACGATGTACAACAAAAATTCTAATCAAGACCTCGCCACGGCTGCGGTTACGGCAGCTTTGGGAGCCGGTGTCGTCACTTCATTTGCGGTGAGCCAAGGTCAAAATCCATTGGTGGCGTTAGGAATTACGGGATTTGCTGTCGTTGCTGCATTATTGATCGATCGCTTGGGCTTGATTTGACCCATTTGAACCGCCAGATCCAGAAGTTTGGGACGGGGGCGCTGACTTTAGATGTGGCGTTAGGGGGCGGATTACCGAAGGGACGGGCGATCGAGATTTTTGGACCCGAGAGTGCGGGAAAAACTACGGTTGCCCTCCATGCGATCGCCCAAATCCAAAAAACCGGGGGAATTGCTGCTTTTATCGATGCCGAACACGCCCTGGATCCGGCTTATGCGGTGAAAATTGGGGTTGATATTGACCGCCTGCTGGTGTCGCAACCGGATACGGGAGAGATGGCCCTAGAGATTAGCGATCGCCTGGTGAGGTCCGCAGCCGTGGATTTAGTGGTGATCGACTCCGTAGCTGCATTAGTCCCAAAAGCTGAAATTGCTGGGGCAATGGGAGAAACAGCCTCCAGTTTACAAGCGAAATTGATGAGTTACTGGTTGCGAAAAATTACCCACAATATGGGGCGATCGGACTGTGCCGTAATCTTCCTCAACCAACTGCGCCACAGTTTCTATTCCATTGCCGGACCGGAAACCACTGCCGGGGGAGATTCACTTAAATTTTATGCCTCAGTTCGCATCGATCTGCGCCCGATGCAAGTTCTCAGCAATAAATTAGAAGACTATGGAATGCGAGTGCAAGCCAAGGTGGTCAAAAATAAAGTCGCTCCACCGTTTGAAGTGGGGGAATTTGATCTTATTTTTGGGCAAGGGATTTCTCATTTAGGCTGTGTATTTGATTTGGGAGAGCAACTCCGGTTAATTACCCGTAAAAGGTCGGGTTATCGCTATCAAGGGAAGGCGATCGGGCAAAGTCGAGAGGAGTGCCTGAGTTATCTGGAACGGGATTTAAAACTTTATGAACGTCTAGAAAGAACTGTTCTGAAAGTCTTAAAACTGCGGGCAGATTCGTGACGACAGCGCTATACAGAGCCGTTTTGAAGGGTTAAGGGTGCGGGTTTAGCTTCCGCATCACCTCTAAATGTAGAGGCGATTCGCGAATCGCCTCTACATTTAGGGTGGGTTTTCAAAATATGGGTCAGTCCTGTGCTATAGACTAAACCGCTGAAGTTTGACTCATGCCGGGACAAGCGACATTGGTGCCGCCTAAACCACAATAGCCATTGGGATTTTTCGCCAAGTATTGCTGATGGTAGCCTTCAGCATAGTAGAACTCGGGGGCGTCCATAATTTCGGTGGTAATGTCGCCATATCCTGCGGCAGAGAGTGCTTTTTGATAGGCTTTTTTGGAGGCTAAGGCTAACTCTTTTTGTTCGGGAGAATACAGATAAATTCCCGAACGGTATTGAGTGCCGGTATCATTGCCTTGACGCATTCCTTGGGTGGGATTGTGGCTTTCCCAGAATAGTTTTAAGAGGGTTTCAAAACTAATAACTTGGGGGTCGTACACGACCAAAACAACCTCGTTATGACCCGTCATGCCGGTACAGACTTCTTGGTAGGTGGGGTTGGGGGTGATTCCGGCAGCGTACCCGACGGCAGTGACAAAGACGCCTTCTTGTTGCCAAAATTTACGTTCTGCTCCCCAGAAGCAACCCATGCCGACGATGACTTGTTCCATGCCATCGGGAAAGGGGGGTTTGAGGGGATTGCCGTTGACGAAGTGAGTTGCGGGGACGGGAATCGGTTCCTGGCGTCCCGGTAAGGCTTTGTCTGGGGTGGGTAGGGTGAGTTTTTTGCCTAGTCCAAATAGTCCCATTATGTTCTGACTCCGAATGATGAGTGATCTCTTTACTTTTCTTAATAATAGCTAGAATTTGCGGGAGCGCGATCGCCTCGGGGGGTGGGCGACCCTGGGGCCCCAAAGAAAAAGCCGTAGGAAGGGGTCGAATCCCCTTTCTCCGGTGAGTCAGTTATTCCTGGGTTCGAGAGATTGCACTAGCTTTGAAAAGCCATATTTTCGGAGTGAGCAGCAGCTTCTTGGGTGGGTTTGAGGAACCCGAAGTCAGCGGCACCCACAGCAGTTAAGGCTTTAAACCAGATATTATGACCGTAGATGGGTATCAATCCGAAGAGAGTGCCGGTGTAGGGGAATCATCCCACCCCGGCGAGGACCAGATAGGAAATCGCTTGTGATGTCCTCGGTTTTCAAAGGGTTAGGGGTTTAATTTTTGCCTAAATTTGTAGTTTTATTACAGGGGATTAAGTTGATTAATTTACATCATCAAACTCTGGGTTAAATACCAGATTGATATTCCCTGGCACCCTGAAAAATATATTGAGTATTTGTGCTGATGTCGAAAAATTTCAAGCCTTGACAAGGTATCTGGAAAAGATTATGATAGGTAATTGAAATTTTTAAATAGAGATAATGCCCAAGAAAATAATAAAATTGGGGCTTAAACAATCAAGGCTTTTTGAGCTTTATTTTTTTTGTAAATTTATCTTTATTTAAGGCTTATTGGGGTTTCAATGCCTGACAGTTGTAGAAATGAATGATGTAATTAATCCCTACGAAACCTTACGAGTTAGTCCCCAAGCGACGCAATCGGAAATTAAGCAAGCATATCGACGGTTAGTCAAACTGGTGCATCCGGATAAAAATTTAGAATCATCGGACTCGGAACGGATGATTCAGATTAATGGTGCGTATGAAATACTCGGGGATCCGCAACGCCGTCAGTCTTACGATCGCCGTCAAACATCGGGTAGATACCCCTCTCAAACTCGCGATCGCCAGACGCGAACGGCTCGTGCACAACAGAACTATCATCACGCTCGCCAAAACAGTCCCGATCCAGACGATCACCTCGAAAAATGGCTTAAACAGGTGTATCAACCCATCAACCGAATGCTGTATGAAATTTTGTACAGCTTAGGGGATGAAATCGATTGCCTTGCAGCGGACCCCTTTGATGATGAATTAATGGCAGATTTTCAGGCTTATTTACAAAAATGCCGGGATTTCCTTAACCAAGCGCAAATCTATTTCCAATCCATGCAAAATCCCGCCACGGTTGCCAGTGTTGCTGCCAATCTTTACTACTGTCTCGATCGCATTGGCGATGGCATCGATGAGTTAGAATTCTTCACCCTCAACTATGACGAGCATTATCTCCATACCGGGCAAGAATTATTTAGAATTGCCAGCGGTTTAAGAAAAGAAGCCCATTCTGCGATTAAAAATATCTTTCGGTAAGGGTTGGGATAGGAATCATACTAAATCCGGTTGATCAAAGCATTAAAAATTGTAGGGTGGGCATTGCCCA
>CAYUEH010000534.1:0-4198 GCA_964442465.1 uncultured Laspinema sp.
AGTCGTTACTACGAACATGGGGGAGGTTAGAGGACGCCTTTTGAACTGGGGATGGTGGTGGCGCGACGGGGGTCGATTTCCGTTGCCATGCGCAGACTGCGGGCGAAGGCTTTGAAGGTGGCTTCGATGATGTGATGGGAATTAATGCCGTCGAGTTGGCGGATATGTAGGGTCATTTGGGCGTGATTGACGATCGCCACGAAGAATTCTCGGACTAATTGGGTGTCATAGGTGCCGACTCGTTGGGTGGGGATGTCTAAGCCATAGCTTAAGTGAGGGCGACCGGAAAAGTCGAGGGCGACTTGAATCAAGGCTTCATCCAGGGGGGCGACAAAGTGACCGAAACGGATGATGCCTTTGCGATCGCCGAGGGCTTTACCCAAGGCTTGACCTAATGTAATTCCCACATCTTCATTGGTATGATGGTCGTCAATTTCAATATCCCCGGTGGCTTTTACCTCTAGATCAATCAAGCCGTGAGAGGCAATTTGATGTAACATATGGTCGAGAAAGGGTACCCCTGTAGCAGCGGTACAGTTCCCTTGTCCATCGAGATTAATGGTTACATGGACATCGGTTTCCCCAGTGGTGCGTCGGACGGTGGACATCCGGGGGAGTTGGCCTAAATTTTGTTCGGAGTCAGTTTTTGGGGGAGTTTCGGAGGAGGAAGTCAGGTTAGTTCGGGTCTGCATAATTGGCTTGGATGGCGATCGCAAAAATAGTCTTAATCTTGATCTTATCTTGTCTGTGGAGAAACCTTGGACAATTAAGAGATAGAGGGGTTGAATCATGAAGAAGAGATACCCCCAACCCCCCTTAAGAAGGGGGGCTTTAAGAGATAGAGGGGTTGAATCATGCAGAAGAGATACCCCCAACCCCCCTTAAGAAGGGGGGCTTTTCGGAATTGAAGGTCGAATTTTAATCGGTAAATTCTTAATTCTTCAGGGATTACATTCCCATGATGCAGTAGCCGGAATCGACATAGATGATTTGACCTGTGATGCCGCTGGATAAGTCGCTACAGAGGAATGCAGCGGTATTGCCGACTTCGGTTTGGGTGACGGTCCGGCGCAGAGGGGCCATTTCTTCCACATGGTGGATCATATCCAGGATACCACCGACGGCAGAAGAGGCGAGGGTGCGGATGGGACCGGCAGAGATGCCGTTGACGCGGACATTTTGAGGGCCCAGTTCAGCAGCGAGGTAGCGGACATTCATTTCTAAGGCAGCTTTGGCAATCCCCATGACGTTGTAGTTGGGGATGACGCGGACGCCACCGAGGTAGGTGAGGGTGACGATGCTGCCGCCTTGGGTCATTAGGGGTTTGGCGGCAGCAGCTAGGGAAACCAGAGAGTAGGAACTAATATCCAAGGCGCGGGTAAAGCCTTCGCGGGAGGTGTTGCTAAAGTCTCCGGTGAGTTCATCTTTACCGGCAAAGGCGAGGCAGTGGATCAGGATGTCGATTTTGTCCCAGGTTTGGCGGATGGCATCGAAGGTGGATTGAATTTGGGCGTCATCCTGGACGTTGCAGGGGACGAACAGACTGGGGTTGAGGGGTTCGACTAATTCTCTGACTTTTTTTTCTTGACGGCCCTTTTCATCCGGGAGATAGGTGATGCCGAGATTGGCCCCAGCTTTGTGGAGTTGTTGGGCGATGCCCCAAGCGATGGAACGGTTGTTGGCAATTCCGGTGACTAAGGCGTTTTTTCCTGTTAAATCTAGCATGGAGGGTTTATTCTAGTAAAAATTACTCAGGAGCAAGGGTTTGGCCCCAGGGTGAGGCTGGTGGGATCATCGGGCTGTCCCCAAAAGAGCAGTCGCCCCTGGGTCTATTCCCCAATTTGATTGAATCACAATGGGGGACTCTGAAACGGGGCGATTGGCCGATCGCCCTTCTGGGTGGGGTGGGTTTGGAGGTGACCCCTCCCAGGAAATCCGAGATTGGAATATTTTATCCAGGGATCAGCCAACTGGGGGCAATTATGTATCCCCAAGCACAAAAAAACCGTGAACGGTCCGTTTAAGTAATGTAAAGTACAAAAGTCAGAGAACTCTAACAAGAGTGGGTCGCTAATGACAATAAACCGTTAGCAAGTTATCAAAAAAAGAAGATACGAGATGACAACTAGAAGGAACGGATATGGTAATGACCCAAGATAGACCGCTAGCCGCAGTATTCCGTCAGATGGGAAGTGGATCGTTTCCCCCAGTGGTGGAGAATTACGAACGAGGAAAGACCATCTTTTTCCCTGGGGATCCCGCTGAACGGGTTTATTTTTTACTCAAAGGTGCCGTTAAGCTATCCCGAGTCTATGAAGCGGGAGAGGAAATTACCGTGGCCCTGCTGCGGGAAAATAGTGTATTTGGGGTACTCTCCTTGATTACGGGGCATCGTTCGGATCGGTTTTATCATGCTGTTGCTTTTACCCCCGTCGAGTTGCTTTCGGTCCCGATCGACCAGGTGGAAAAGGCGCTGAAGGAAGACCCCGAACTGTCGATGTTGATGTTGCGCGGCTTATCTTCCCGGATTTTACAAACGGAAATGATGATTGAAACCTTGGCCCACCGGGATATGGGCTCGCGGTTGGTAAGTTTTCTGCTGATTCTATGTCGGGATTTTGGGGTGCCGACTTCCGAGGGGATTACGATTGATTTAAAGTTGTCCCATCAGGCGATCGCCGAAGCGATTGGCTCAACTCGGGTCACCGTCACCCGTTTATTGGGGGATCTGCGTTGTGAACAGATGATCTCGATTCATAAAAAGAAAATCACCGTTCATAATCCCGTGGCCTTGAGTCAGCAATTTACTTGATTTGCTGAACAAAACCAAGGTTAACCTTAACAGCATAGGGCTCAGAAAATCAGGGGATCGGGGATCGGGGTGAGAGTGAATCAGTCTTCCGTTGATTTTCTGCCCTGGGGGGACTCTCAGAGGGTACAGTCTACTTGAAGCTGTTGTTGACAAAACCCAGGGGAATCAGGGGACTGGGACCGATAGAATGGGCGATCGCCCGGGGATCTGAACCGGATTGTCAGGGAATCCGGTGTGAGAGGTTGAGTCCATGCAGGAATTTAGCGAAAGAAGGGCAGAATACTCCTATCAGGATCGGCATTTGGATCTGTTATAGTGCAAAAGAGCGGAGCTTTGCCGGAGGTCCTAGCAGAGTATTTCACCTCCGAAAGTTTTTGTCTTGGCTAGATCTGGACGGAGTTAATAAGTAGTGATGACGAGCGCATACGTCCTGATACTGGCTGTCTTAGTTTTGGGGGGGTTGCTCGCCACCCTGGGCGATCGCCTCGGGACTAAAGTCGGGAAAGCCCGGTTAAGTCTGTTTGGTCTGCGCCCACGACAAACCGCTACAGTGGTCACCATTGTCACTGGGTTGATGATTGCTGCCTCAACTTTGAGTATCCTATTTGCCACAAGTAAATCGTTGCGAATCGGTGTGTTTCAACTGGATGAAAAACTCAAAGAATTGCGAGAAGCTCAGAAAGAACTCGTTGCCGTAGTCACTGAGAAACAGCAGGTGGAAGCCGAACTCAACCAAGCCCGAGAACAGCAGGTGGTGGCGCAACAACAATTAAATGAAATTGATCTCTCCTTACAAGGGGCGATCCAAAAACAAGCTGAAACTGAAGCTCAACTGAATCAGACTCAGGGGGAACTGAATCAAACTCAGACTCAACTGAGCAACATTCAAACCGATTTTGAGAAAGCTAGAACTGAACTGAGTGTGATTGAAGGGAAATTCGATCGCGCTCAAAGTCAGCTTGAGGAAGTGTCCCAACAGGCGCAGAAGCTGCGGGATGATATTGCCACCCTGCAATTGGAACGAAGGGAGTTGATTGAACAGGGGGAGCAAGTTAGAGCCACGATTGTCCAGCGAGATCGGGAACTGGCCGTCAAACAGGCTGAAATTGAGCAGCAACGGCAGGAAGCGGCACAGCAGCGGCAGTTGCTCACGGAACAGAAAAGCCAACTGGATGAGCAAATTCGCCAACTAGCGCAACAGCAGCAGCAAATTGCTGTTCAGGAAGGGGAGATTGCCCAGCAACAGGCGCAAATGGCTCAACAGGCGGCAGAAATTGCCCAGCAAAAGCAGGCGATCGCCACTCAAGAACGGGAGTTAGGGGAACAGGAACAGGAAATCGCCAGCCAGGAGATGGAGATTGCCCAGCAAAAGCAGGCGATCGCCCT
>CAYUEH010000535.1:0-2505 GCA_964442465.1 uncultured Laspinema sp.
GGGGGTGTAATTCGCCAGCGATCGAGGAGTTCGTCGATGGTTCGCAAGGTGGCAAAATCGCGATCGCTCAAAGATGAACTCTCCCCCGTAGTCTCGTTACTTCCCCCCGACTGTTGTTCCAAAAAATTAAACGCCTGCCGAAACGCTTGGGGACCGACATCCAGGGGCGAGTCTAAGTGACAGGGAACAATCCGTTCAAACTGCCAACGGGCAACGGTATCAGCCCAAGTGAGAGTCTCCTGGGGGGCACGGTTGAGAATCAAGGTTTGGAGGATGGGGGCGACAAACAGTCTGCCATCGGCGCGCAGAAGGTCAAAAGATTGTTTCCAGTCCGGTTGCCAGTCGAAGGGGAAGATGCCAAAATAGGCTTTTTTGGAGCGATCGCCACCCTGTCGCGCCAGTTGAAACGCTTGTCTGAGTTTCAGGGTATTTAATGTGCTAGGGCGGAAATAAAATGCAAACAGACAAATTCGCTGCCATCCTTGACGACGATTAGCGGGAGTATCTTCCCGAACATCAGCAGCATTATCCCGCGCATGAAACAGCAGGGGATAAGGGTCAAGTTCCACGACTGCCGGGGGGTCTTCGGGGATAGATAGCACAGAATCCGTGACTAACAGCGATCGCGATGATCTATGGAAAAACGCCACTTCCCCAAATCGTCCCAATCCTAAATCAATTGGGCCCAGAATTTCATAATCAAACTCATCGGCAAACGGAACTTTGCTACTATCTTTGGGTAACACTTGGGTGCGTCGTGGCGGCAACCCTAACCAACTCAAGGGCAAATTGAGGGGAAAACTCCATTGAGACGGCGCTACAAACACTTGCGCCAGGGGAAAACGACGGGCAAACGGACCGACAAATACCTTATGTTCCAGTCCGGAAACCGTGGGCAAAATAATATATTTAACCGGACCATGTTGAGATTCTAATGCCTGAACTTGCCTCACACATTCCGGAGTTGGGGCGATCGGTGCATAGACCAATAATCCCCCCCGTTCCAATTTGACCACCGTCATGCGAATGGGAACTACGACATAGAGAATGCCCTGAATCTGCTCAAAAGTCCAGAGGGTATCTTTGACCACTTCTTGACAGAGGGTGCGCCTTCTGCCATAAGGGTACAGAGGCATCGCCAACCAAAAGGGCCATGACAGGTCCCTGGGTTGGAGACTCGGACTAATTGCTGAATCAGTTACGCTTTCCAATGTTTTCAGTGTGGTTATCCCTAGAGGTTGACTGGACCAGATGAGCAAGGCGATCGCATATAATTGAGTTTACCAAACCCTTTGCCAAACTGACTGCAAGGAGAGAGAATCTCCACAGCCTGTCTCAATCATTTTATAGAGCAATTGTAGGGTGGGCAATGCCCACCTCACTGACGGTGGGCATTGCCCACCCTACTCTTCTACTTCAACTCAAAGATGCTAATCATGACGCTTTAATTTTTTTTCCGACTCATGGCGATCGCCTGCTTTTTTTTGGGTACACTACAAAAATAGACGGATCAACTATCCCCGGTTGATCTGCTCGCCCCCGCCCCTCCTCTTGATGTCAATCCAGAACCCCTGGGTTGAAAATAGGAGACCCAACGGGTTTCTGGTGGTGGCAAGCGAATCACGAGGAGAAGAATGGACTGTCTATCCCATTGGATTAAACTGCAATTTTTTATACTGCTTTTTTACTTAAAACGGTGAAGATAAAAGGAGATTCTTTCATACCCTCCTACGTTGCTACTCTCCTGTTATGACTAAATCTCTGAAAGCACCTCTGATTGGCATTAGCACTTATGGCAGAAACGGAGTCACCGCTTTTTCCCTTGCCGCAAGTTACGTTGATGCAGTCCGCGCCGCAGGTGGCATTCCGGTACTGTTACCCCCGGGAGAACCGAATCCGGCGGAAGTTTTGGAACGGATCGATGGGTTGATTTTATCGGGGGGTGGGGATATTGACCCGAGTGCCTATCAGGGGTCGTCTCATCCTTGTATTTATAATATTGACTCAGAACGGGATGAATTTGAACTCACATTAGCGCGGTTATGCCTGGAAAAAGATGTCCCGTTTTTGGGGATTTGTCGCGGCATGGAGGTGGCGATCGTTGCCTGTGGGGGAACTTTGGTGACTCATGTTCCCGATGAGTATGGGATGCAGGTTCAACATCGGTTAGTTCCAGCGCCGGGTCATCTTTATCCGGCAAAGCATACCGTGAGAATTCTGTCCAGCAGTCGCTTAGGTGGGATTATTGGAAAAATGGAGATTGAGGTGGTATCCTGGCATCATCAAGCGGTGAGAAATTTAGCACCGGGTTGGCGGGTGGTAGCGGAGTCGGTGGGGGATTATGTGATTGAGGCGGTGGAACATCAACACTGTTCTTTTGCGATCGCCGTCCAGTGGCATCCTGAATTGTCCCCGGAGGATATCTCTCATCAGCGGATTTTTCAGGCGTTGGTGAAGGCAGCAGGAACAAGGAAAGTGGTGCCGATTCAGGATGCGATCGCCTAA
>CAYUEH010000535.1:2605-4196 GCA_964442465.1 uncultured Laspinema sp.
GTTAACCCTCCCCGTTGATACTACTGCATATCTTCCAATTCTCGACCCTTGGTTTCCTTAATCAGGAACAGGACAAAGAACAGGGAAATTGCCGCAGCGGTGGTATATAAGCCGTAAGCAAACCCCAATCCGATATCTTTGAGGACTGGAAATGTCGTAGAAACCGCAAAGTTAGCAATCCATTGTGCCATAGCGGCGACGGATAGGGCCGATCCACGAATTCGATTGTTAAACATTTCTCCCAGTAATACCCAGGTGACGGGACCCCAAGAGAAGCCGAAGCAAAAGACGTAGATGTTAGCGGCTAAAAGTGCGATCGTTCCCGCGTTGTCGGTTAAATCGGGATTCCCTGCGGCATCCAGAGGCGCGTTCCCGAAGACGGTGGCGAGGGTTCCCAGGGTGAGCATCATGCCAATGGAACCGACTATCAACAGGGGTTTGCGGCCAAATTTATCCACAAAGGCGATCGCCACTAAAGTCGTGACAATATTGGTGACACTGGTAATCACTGTAATCCACAGGGAATCCGCCTCGGAAAAGCCCACTGCCTGCCATAATACACTGCTGTAATAGAAAATGACATTAATCCCCACCAACTGCTGGAGAACCGAGACACCGATTCCAATCCAGACAATGGGAAGTAATCCACTCCTGCCGAAGATATCCGACAACCGAGGTTTATGGTCCTGAAATACACTGTCGCGAATCTCCCGAATTTTCGCCGCCACATCCCCTCCGATCGCCTTGGCCAAAATCGGAGTCGCTTCCGCTTCTCGCCCTTGCGCGACTAAATATCGGGGGGATTCAGGAATTCTTAATGCACCCAGTCCGTAGATGAGAGCCGGGGGAATTTCAGTCCAAAACATCCACCGCCAAGCGGGTACTCCAAACCAGAACGGTGACATAGCAGAACCTGCTCCAGTGGCAATAAAATAGTTAGAGAGTAAGGCGACAAAAATGCCGGTGACAATGGCAAGTTGCTGGAGGGACCCGAGTCGTCCCCGCAAATGTGCCGGTGAGACTTCGGCAATGTAAGCAGGAGCAATTACACTCGCTGCACCGACTGCGATACCACCAATTAATCGCCACATCATAAAATCGGCGATGGAGAATGCAATCCCCGAACCGATCGCACTAATTAAAAAGAAACCTGCCGCCACAACCATTGTTTTAACTCGACCGTAGCGATCGGCAATTTGTCCGGCGAAAAAAGCTCCCGCAGCCGACCCGAGTAAGGCGGAGGAAACCGCTAATCCCACTTGGAAACTATTGGCTTGAAATGAGACTCCTAATGCACCAACGGCACCATTAATTACTGCCGTATCAAAGCCAAACAAAAATCCTCCTAAAGCAGCTACTGTTGCCAGCATCAAAACATAAGAAGTTTTGGCCTCATAAATAATCGGTTGTTCATTTCCAGTCTGCATTGATTCGGTACTCCATGAATTTTAAAGGTTGATTTTTCATTTTTTTAGTTGTAAAATCATCAAGCGAAGAGGGACAACGGTATCTAAAAAAACCGATGTATCGCGTTATAGCCGTTATTTTAACGCAAATGTTTCCAGGCGATCGGCCTCTCTCCTTTTCCCAA
>CAYUEH010000536.1:0-4194 GCA_964442465.1 uncultured Laspinema sp.
TTTTTTTATGCAAATCCCTAAAACCCCACGGTTTCTAATAACTGGCGCTGGGCATGATTTAACTTAATCCAGGGTCGCGCTTGCTTTAACATCGCTTCCGCTTCCTGAGCATTGGTTGCCAATCCTCGGGCCATCAAAACAGCCGCAGCAACCGTCGCCGATCGCCCATGTCCAATGGCACAGTGAATGTAAACATTTCCCGGCCAATCGGCAATTTTTTGGACTAAAGAGCGGAATTCCCCCTCATCAGGAACATAAGCATCTAAAGTCGGTAAACAAAGATAGTCTTTTCCCTCTAGGGCCCCTTTGGGTTCCGAGAACTCGGCAGTTAAATCCACCAATAAACTAATTTCGGGGGGTAACTCATCCACAAAAGCCCGTCTTCCTATCCACAAAGCCGGGGCAATATAATTATAACAGTCCTCTTTCAAAAACCGGCGCTGTAGATGCCAAAACCCCCAACAAAATAATAGGTAAGGGAATAACAAGATAACCGAAGGGAGTCCCAATTGCCCATCAGTTGAGCGCTTGCCAAAAATTTTGTACCCCAGTTTCAGATAAGCAGCGGCGACGATTAAAAAATCCAGACCTAACCACCCCAACAACCATCCGAATCCCCCTAACTGCTCTCCCAGGGTGAGCAGTCCGGTCCCCAAAATCACAAACAAAACAATATACTTCATGGGTGCTTCTCTCTTCTGTGCCGGTTGCCGATCTTGACAAGCGGTTTGAGTCACCGGAGCAAAATTTGCGCTTCACCCGGGACGGATTTGCTCTATAATTTTACAGAGTCAAATCCAACATCTACATTTACTTATGTGTCGTTTACTTGCCTACTTAGGCCGACCGATTCAACTCGATCGCCTCCTCCTGCAACCTGAACATTCCCTGGTGGTGCAAAGCTATCAACCCCGCGAGATGACCTCCGGAGTCGTCAACGCTGATGGGTTTGGGATGGGATGGTACGATCGGGACCCGGACGTTGACCCTTTTACCTACAAAAATCTGCTGCCAATTTGGAATGATACCAACCTGCCGCATCTGAGTCGGTACATTGAAACCGGAACCTTCCTGGGATGTGTCCGCAGCGCGACTGCCGGACAAGATGTGACGGTGAGCAATTGTCCCCCTTTTGGCGATCGCCGGATTCTGGCGGTTCACAACGGGTTTATCGAAAACTTCCGCAAAACCCTGTATCGTCCGATTCGCAACAAACTGACCGATGATATTTACCAGCAAATTGGCGGGACGACGGACACCGAACATATTTTTGCCCTCTTTCTATCCCTCTTAGATGTCACCGCAGATCATCAGGCGCAAGCTCATCCCCCCCTCACTTCGGCCTTGCACAGTACCTTAACGATTTTAACGGAACTCGCGAAACCCGAAGGGGTGAAATTTTCGGCGAATATGATCATCACCGACGGACGTCAATTGGTGGCATCGCGCTTTGCCTATCAGACCCCTGCACCGTCTTTGTACTGGTTACGGGATGATCCGAACTTTCCCGAGTCGGTGATGATTGCCTCGGAACCTTTGTTCGCAGGAGACTGGAATAAATGTCCGGAAGAAAGTATTATTACGGTGGGGGAGAGCCTTGACATCAATATCCATCAAATCTAAGGCGATCGCCTCTGGAGTAATCCGTGACCCGGATGCGGTGAGAGAGCAACTCCGCGAATCGATGCATCAATGTCGCCTGGGCACCCTCAAGCTCTTTGAGTCGATGGATGAGGCAACATTTCGCTGTCAAGTCCATCCGGATTTTAGTCCCGTGGGTTGGCACTTAGGACATATTGGATTTACGGAAGGGTTATGGTTGCTGGAAAAAGGTGCAGGAATACCGCCCTTATTTCCCCAGTATCGGCAACTGATGGCACAGGATGGATTGCCGAAACATCAACGAGTCAAGTTACCGCCATTGCCGGAGATTCTGGATTATATTTCGGCAGTGCGATCGCAGGTTTTTGAGTATTTAAAAACCGCTGATTTGCAAAAACAAGAGCGAATTTGGCGGTTTATCCTGCAACATGAAAGTCAGCATACAGAAACCATCGCCTTCGTTTTGCAATTGCAGAAAGGCGCGATGGGAAAACAAGACGAGGCGCTTGGCAACCCTTCAAAATTGCCGACTCAATCTGTCCCTATTCCTGCCGGAGAGTTTTGGTTCGGAAACGATGGTCCCGATGCCTTGGATAACGAACAGTCCCCCCAACGATTGTACCTGCCCGATTACACCATTGACCCCTATCCGGTCACCTGTGAACAGTATCGGCAATTTATACAATGCGGAGGATATCAAACGCGGGATTGGTGGTCTCAGGCAGGGTGGGATTGGTTACAAGGCGCACAAGTAACTCAACCCCTGTATTGGCGGGATGAACCGGCCTTTAATCATCATCCCGTCTGTGGCGTGAGTTACTATGAAGCGGAAGCATACACCCGATTTGTCGGGAAACGACTCCCCACGGAAGCGGAATGGGAAAAAGCGGCCTGTTGGGACCCGGTAACCCAGAGAAAGCCCATCTATCCTTGGGGGGATGAATTTCCCACAGGCGATCGCTGCAATCATGATAACGAACACGCTCAAACGACCCCGGTTAATCGCTATCCCCGAGGGGTTAGCGCCTACGGATGTTATGACATGATGGGAAATGTCTGGGAATGGACCTCTAGTTGGTTTGCCCCCTATCCGGGATTTAAACCCTATCCCTACCCCGGATACTCCCAAATCTATTTTGACCAACAGCATCGAGTCTTACGCGGCAGCAGTTGGGCGACTCGTCCTTGGGCGATGCGCGGCAGTTTCCGCAACTGGTATCATCCTTGGATGCGACAGATTTTAGCAGGATTTCGCTGTGCTGGAGGCAGTGATTAATAGGAATTATGCAAACCCATCCGATTAATTAGGGTTCGCGATTAGTAAGGAAATTTCTTCCTCAAGCAGGAACTTTTTTCCCCGAGTTTTCCCAGACAATGAGACAATAAAAGAACGGCGATCGCGATTCTATCAGTCTCCCATCCCTGGAGATAGCTGATAGAACCGTGACCCGGATTTGTTTATGCCTCACACCTAATAAAATACGGATGAAATTTGCAAAACCGTCTGAGACCCCAGAGTTAGCCACCCGGGTTGACTTTGAACCGGCTATTCTATCGGAACGCTTGCGACTAGAACGATTAATCAGTCCCACCCTTTCTTCCACAGAAATCGATAACGGTTCTGATGTCATTGAGGGGTTAATCCAGACGCCAAAAACCCTTTCCCCCCGCTATTTTTATGACGATCGCGGGTCTGATTTATTTGAGCAAATTTGCGACTTACCCGAATATTATCCCACTCGGACTGAAGCCGCAATTTTGCAGGATTGTTCGGCAGAAATTGCCCAAATCACGGGTTCAAGCGAAATTGTCGAACTCGGCAGTGGCAGTTCCACCAAAACTCGAATCCTGTTAGATGCTTACAAAAATCTGGGCTATCCCCTGCGCTATCTGCCGATTGATGTCAGTGGGGGAATCTTAGAAAGTAGCGCCAATCAGTTATTATTAGATTATCCCTCCTTGCAGGTGCATGGATTAGTGAGCACCTATGAATTAGCCCTAGCTAATTTGACTCCCGCGATTTTGCCGACCCGCACCCTCTGCTTTTTAGGGAGTACCTTGGGAAATTTGAACCCCGAAGAATGCGATCGCTTTTTTGCCGATATTGTTCAGGCATTAGAAGTGGGGGAATATTTCCTGTTAGGAATTGACCTGCATAAATCTCCCACCATTTTAGAGCCTGCCTATAACGATGCTCAAGGGGTAACCGCAGAATTTAATCAAAATGTGTTGCATCATTTGAATTGGCGCTTTGATGGCAATTTTAAACCCGACCAGTTTGAACATTGGGCATTTTACAACCAAGAACTACATCAAATTGAAATGCACTTACGAAGTCGGCGCGCCCAAACCGTGCAACTGCGCGCTTTGGATTTAACCGTTGAATTTGAACCAGAAGAAACCATCCTCACGGAAATTTCCCGCAAATTTGATTTAGCCGAAATGCGGCAATATTTGCAACAACAAGGGTTGACTACGGTCAAAACTTGGACCGATCCAAATCATTGGTTTGGGTTAGTCTTGGCGCAAGTGCGATCGGTTTAATCTGCAAAAACCCGCACCCTCAAGGGTGGGGCTATACAGACAAAGCCC
>CAYUEH010000537.1:0-3002 GCA_964442465.1 uncultured Laspinema sp.
GGAGTGCGAGCATCTTGCTCGCTTTTTATAATAGCGAGCAAGATGCTCGCACTCCAAAATGTATCTCATAACTATGGTGGCTGCCACAATTTTTTACAAAATCTTTTGATTAACTAACGAATAAATCCAAAATATGCTGTATAATAGAATCAGTAAAAATCAATCATTCATCATGGAATATGAATCCGTAAAAGCGGACTATGATGCCCCCTGGAAAGAAGCCCTCACCCTCTACTTTGAGCCATTCCTCAGCTTCTTCTTCCCCGAAATTCATAGTCAAATCGACTGGAGTCAACCCTATCAGTCCCTAGACAAAGAACTTCTAGAACTAGGCCGCGACTCCGACACCGGCACCCAATTTCCCGACAAACTGTTTGAAGTTAAACTCATCACCGGCACTATCCTCTGGATACTGATTCACGTCGAAATCCAAAGCCAATCGGTTATCGACTTTCCCAAACGCATCTATCGCTATAACTACCGCGCCTTTGACCAGTATGACAAACCCGTTGTCAGTCTCGCCATCTTAGGGGACGACAACCCCACTTGGCGACCCACCGAATATGCTTATATCCTCGATGGATATGAGCTCAAACTGAAATTTCCCACAGTCAAACTTCTAGACTACCAAACCCGGTGGGAAGAGTTAGAATCAGAACAGAATCCTTTTGCCCTCATGGTCATGGCCCATTTAAAAACCCAGGCCACCAACCGCAAAATGGACGAACGAAAACAGTGGAAATGGATCCTAATCCGTTCCCTGTTGGAACGAGGATATCGTCGAGAAGAAGTAGAGAACTTATTCCGGTTCATCGATCGCATGATGAGCTTACCGAAACAACTCGAACAACAATTAAGAACCCAACTCATTGAATATCGGGAGGAACGACAAATGCCATTCATCAGTCCGATGGAAGAACTCATCCGAGAAGAAGCAATGGAACAGGGACTCGAACAGGGACTCGAACAGGGAACCTTGCGAAATCAGCGCGAGAATATCCTAGAGCTTTTGCAAGTCCGGTTTGGAGAAGTCCCTCAGTCCGTGGTAGAAGCAGTGAATCGTCTGGAGGAGATTACGACTCTAAAACAGCTACATCGCCAAACCATTTCTGTGGGTTCCATAGCTGAATTTGAGCAACTTCTGAATCCCAGGACAGATAGCTAAGGTTACAGGACTTACGCATAAACCCTACATTTAGGGGTTGCTATTCAATAATGTGTAAGTCCTGGTTAGCAAGTGCCGATCGCATTTTTTGGACTCTCCCCTAACCGGCGATCGGCTTGCATTACCACATCCCAACCCTACCGAAACAACTCGAACAACCATTAAGAACCCAACTCATTGAATATCGGGAGGAACGACAAATGCCATTCATCAGTCCGATGGAAGAACTCATCCGAGAAGAAGCAATGGAACAGGGAACCTTGCGAAATCAGCGCGAGAATATCCTAGACCTTTTGCAAGTCCGGTTTGGAGAAGTCCCTCCGTCCGTGGTAGAAGCAGTGAATCGTCTGGAGGAGATTACGACTCTAAAACAGCTACTTCGTCAAACCATTTCTGTGGGTTCCATAGCTGAATTTGAGCAACTCCTGAATTCCAGGACAAATAGCTAAAGTTGACTAACCTAGACCTGTCAAACACCATTCTCAACTCCGGGGGGGATCAACCGATTGGCGGCCTTGTAGGGGCGCTTCGCGAAGCGCCCCTACAGTCGGTTAAAAACCGACTAAAAAACCCACTGAATAAGACTTTCAGTCGGCTTCAGCCGACTTTAGCTATGAGGCGGGGGTTTGAACCCCCGCCGGACTTGAGGTGTGAACCCCCGCCCGTCTATATACTATTTCCCCAGCACAAAATTCACCAACTTACCCGGAACAACGATCGCCTTTTTAATCTCCTGTCCCGCAATATACTTCTGGGCCACTTCCGACTCCCGCGCATATTGTTCCAACTCCTCACGAGTTGCTTGTGCAGGAACCTGAATCGTCCCCCGGGTCTTGCCACCAATTTGAATCACTAAGGTGATTTCATCCACCACCAACGCATCCAAATCTACCCCAGGCCAAGATTGCTCATGAACTGAGGTTTGATTCCCAATTCCCTGCCACAATTCCTCGGCAATATGCGGTGCAAAGGGGGCCAACAAAATCAACAGGGTTTTGATGCCTTCGGTATAAATTGCCGAGTTTTTACAGTCCGCATCGTTCAAGGCATTACTGAGTTTCATCAACTCCGAAACTGCTGTATTAAACTGATACTCTCCTTCTAAATCCTCGGTAATTTCTTTAATCGCCGTATGAATCGCCCGTCGCAATTCTTTTTCAGCTTTGCTTAACTCACCTTTCACCTGTTTGGCGGGAGTGGTTTCTGCATATTCTGTCACCAACCGCCAGACCCGATTTAAAAAGCGGAATTGTCCCTCAACGTCCGCATCTTCCCATTCTAAATCTTTCTCTGGTGGCGCTTTAAACAAAATAAACATCCGCGCCGTATCCGCCCCATATTTGGCCAACACTTCTAAGGGGTCAACGCCGTTATATTTGGATTTAGACATCTTCTCATAAAAGACTTGCAACGGTTCTCCCGTTTCTGGGTCTTTCGGGTCACTGGCATTCACTTGGGCCGAAGGAATGTATTTCCCGGTTTGCGGATTTTTGTAGGTTAAACCCTGAACCATCCCCTGAGTCAGCAGGCGTTGGAATGGTTCATCAAAATTCAATAATCCCCGGTCTCTCAATACTTTGGTAAAGAATCGAGAATAGAGTAAATGCAAAATCGCGTGTTCAATTCCGCCCACATATTGATCCACCGGCAACCAATCATTGACCTGTTGGGTATCAAAGGCTTTGTCGGCATTTTGAGCATCGGGATAGCGCAAGAAATACCAGGATGAATCGATAAAGGTATCCATCGTGTCGGTTTCTCGTTTGGCCGGTTCTCCACAACTGGGACAAGGCACATTCACCCAACTTTCTAACTGGGATAAGGGAGATAATCCCCG
>CAYUEH010000537.1:3102-4183 GCA_964442465.1 uncultured Laspinema sp.
GTTCCATATTCATAGAGGACATAATCGGCAATCCAAATCGGAATTTCTTCCCCAGTAAAGGGATTAATTGCTATTCCTCCGGTCGGAATTCCCCGTTTCGGTTTATCGTCGGCTGTGCGTTCTAATTCGCTTTGATTGCTAACTTCTTCAATGAAGGATTCAACCGATGCTAATCGGTCTGGAGTGGTGACTTTTCGGGTTAAGGGATGTTCTGGGGCTAAGACGACATAAGTTACCCCATAAACCGTATCGGGACGGGTGGTAAAGACGGCAACTTTTTCGGAACTGTCAACAATGGGGAATTCTAAATAAGCGCCGACGGATTTACCAATCCAGTTGGCTTGCATCAGTTTAACCCGTTCCGGCCAGCCGCTTAATTGGTCTAAATCATTGAGTAATTGTTCAGCATAATCGGTAATTTTGAAGAACCATTGTTTGAGCAATTTCCGCTCAACTTTCGCCCCCGATCGCCAGGACCGACCCTCGTTATCCACCTGTTCATTGGCAAGCACAGTTTGGTCGATGGGGTCCCAGTTGACTGCCGCTTCTTTTTGGTAGGCGAGTCCGGCATTAAAAAACTGCAAAAATATCCACTGGGTCCATTTGTAATAGTCCGGGGAACAGGTGGCGACTTCTCTAGTCCAATCGAAGGCAATTCCCAGACGTTCCAGTTGTTGTTTCATCTGGGCGATATTTTGATAGGTCCATTTCGCCGGATGAATCCCGCGTTCAATGGCGGCATTTTCTGCCGGGAGTCCAAAGGCATCCCATCCCATCGGATTCAGGACGCGATACCCTTGCATCCGCTTGAGACGGCCAATCACGTCGGTGATGGTGTAGACTCGGACATGACCCATGTGCAGGTTGCCCGAGGGATAGGGAAACATGGACAGGGCATAAAATTTAGGCCGATCGCGGGTTTCTGGGGTTTGATATAACTGGCGTTCTGTCCAAGTTTGTTGCCACTTTTCCTCAAGGGATGCGGGATTATAACGGGATTCCACGACAAATCTCCTACTCAATTGCTCGATCGCGTTTGCATCGATATTTTGACATACTCTTGAGGAAATTTGGAGACCCC
>CAYUEH010000538.1:0-4159 GCA_964442465.1 uncultured Laspinema sp.
ATATAAATCAGCCGTCCATCATAGGTTTTAATCGTCGTGGCGCGGAGTTGAACTTCGGTAACAGTGCCTTCATAGTCACCGATCGCAATCTGGTCACCAATGCGAAACGGACGAACCGCCAGTAAAATAACTCCGGCAATGTAGTTACTTAAAACATCTTTTAAACTAAAACCAATGGCCACACTGGTCAGTCCTAATGCTCCGAGTAAGGCAGCAAAATCCAGTCCTAAAACGCCCAAAGCAATCACCCAACCCATGACCCAAATCACCCCATAACCTAATCGCGAAATCAACAGTTCCGTACTGCGATCGCCTTCAGTTTTTTGCGCCCAAGCATAGGCAATTCTGCGGACCGTAATGGCCATGCCCCAAGTCAATAAAATGACAATCCCTGCTCCCATCAATGAGGGTAAGTTACTAATAGCATCTTCAAGTAAACTCCGCACGGTGGCATTGAGGCGTTGAGCGACATCGATCGCCAGGGGAGGACGATCAAGAGCTTGGTTCAATTCCTCCGCCCACTGATTGGCTAAAACTTGAGCATTATCAACCCCAAAATCCTCGGTATCCTGCTGGATTACCGTCATAATCACGCGGTTGTTGACTTGCAAGGTTGCATAATTTTCAGACTGATTATACTGAACAGTAATCGAGTCTACTGTTTCAGCTTGACCCATCAAACTGCTTAGGCGTCGGTTGATAATCTGGGCGCGCTCTCTTGCGGTCAAATTTCCCACACTGCCAACTTGAAAAATCGGTCTGCCTTGCACCATGACATCGGCAAAAAACGGTTCAGTCAAACCCGGTACAGTCTCCTCCGTTGCCGGTGAGGGTTGAGGCATCGGCATCTCCTCTTGTGCGAAACTCGGGGATGCGATCGCCATCATCGCGCCTAAGAGGAACCCCCCTAGGTAAGCGGTCCTCCTCAGTTTTACTTGGATTGGGATTTGTTTTAACATGATTGGATGATCAAGGGTCAACGATACTGCCTTACATTTTGACCTACAATCGTCCCTCCATTGCTTCCCCCTTATGGCATATCTTCAAAGTCTGTTTACCTTGAAGCAAGCGCTTTCTCCTGGATTACTCCATCCTATTTTAAGGATGACATCGACAATAAATTAGCACAGATATCGGTTTACCTTTCTTGTTAGATAACCCACCAAATTGAATGATAGACTAATACATAAAATACCCAATTTTTCCATTAAAACTTAATTTATTCATGGACAAAATCTTCAGCAAAGTCATGCACAATTGGAAGTTTAAGCTCCAGTGATGTCAAGGTACAACCCCAGTCTATATAGCAATCCTTGCAGCAGTTGTGGAAGACGATGGCGGCCCCCAACCCCTCTCCATCCCCCCTACCCCCCTTTGAAAGGGGGGGGAGAGGGGAGAAGACAGATGTCACAAATCATTTAGGACTGCTATAGGCCCATGAACTCACCTGTTATTCCAAAATCTCCGTAATTTGCACCTTAACCTGACCTTGAGCCAGTTGCACGATCGCCTCCTCTCCAGGCACTAACTCCCTGCTACTGCGTGCGATCGCCCCATCCTCTTTCTTCAACACCGCATACCCCCGTTGTAACACCTTTTGCGGGTCCAAGGTTCCTAACTTTTGCCGTAACAACTCACAACGCTGTTGCGCCCGATCGCCCTGCTGTAACGTCGCTTGCACCAGGCGTTTTTGCAACCATTGCAGCGATTGCCAATCTTCCTTAAGCTGTCGTTCTAACGGTAACCGATACAACCGCGATCGCAACTGATTAATCCCTTCAACTTCCTGCGCCATCTGCTCAACCATCGCCGCTTTTACCCGTTCCACCCGCGATCGATGTTCTGCATACAAACTCGCCAATTCGGGAACCACAATTTCAGCCGCAGCAGTGGGAGTGGACGTTCTCACATCCGCCACTAAATCCGCCAGGGATTCATCTCGTTCATGTCCAATTCCCGTAATCACCGGAATCGAACATTGGGAAATCGCCCTCACCACTCGTTCATCATTAAAACAAGCCAAATCCTCCGAAGCGCCCCCACCCCGGGCCAAAATCAGCACTTCAGCGCGATGATCCGCCTCCACCCGGGCGATCGCCGCTGCGATCGAAGCAGGGGCCAATTCCCCCTGAACTGTTGCCGGAGACAGCAACACTCGTAATCCCGGATAACGTTGATTGAGAGTCCGCTGAATATCCCCCCATGCTGCCGCCTGGGGAGACGACACCACTGCTATAATTTGCGGATGACGCGGTAACGGGCGCTTTCTGTCCGCATCAAATAACCCTTCCGCTTCCAAGCGCGATCGCAACTGGCGGTAACGCAGGGCCTGCAACCCTTCCCCTGCCGGAAACCCTTGCCACACCGTTAACTGATACTCTCCTCGCTTCGGATACATCCGAATACTGCCCAACACCAAAATTTGCTCCCCCCTGGAAGGCATCTGCACCAACTTTTCAAGTTGAGAATTCCAAACCACACAGCGAATCGCCGCACTCCCATCCGGTTCCTGCAACGTGAAAAATAGCCCACTGCGATGGTGATTGGCACTCGAAACCTCCCCCATCACCCAGACTTGCCGCAGTTGAGTATCCAACTCCAACAACTCTTGGATGTAAGCAGTTAATCCAGCCACCGAGAGGGCCGTATCCGTCAGCATTTGATAAGCGTTTGACTGATTCATGAGCACAGGACTTACGCAATCTTTAACATTAAACCCTAAATGTAGAGGCGATTCGCGAATCGCCTCTACATTTAGGGGAGATTCTCCCACTCTCCCTAAGTCCGGGAGTAGTTCTGAGCGAGGGTGAGCAGGGACTCATACCAAATCCGGTTGGTAAAAGTCCGTTGTCGTTTTTAGCCCGCGCAGGCGGGCTTCGTCCGGATAGCCCCACCCTTCAGGGTGCGGGTTTTGACAGACCTTTGACAACCGGATTCCGTATCAAGAATAAAAGCTATAATCAGCAAGACTTTTATAGCGTTTCCAGCATGGCGGCCACCTGGGGGAGAAGCCACTCCATTTTTAAAACAATTTTAACCTTTGATGCCCCCCCTCCAGCCTAAGCTGAAGTAATGTAGAATAGATAGTCAACATACCCACCTGCAAGTCCCAAAATAAGATAATGGCTACAGCAAGCACAGCGAATTCTGAAAAAGACAAGGCCCTAAAAGTGGTGCTTTCCCAAATTGAGCGCAGCTTTGGCAAAGGGGCGATTATGCGCCTGGGAGATGCCACCAAGATGAGGGTCGAAACGATTCCATCAGGGGCGCTTACTCTCGATTTAGCCCTGGGTGGCGGGTTACCCAAAGGCCGTGTTATTGAGATTTACGGACCAGAAAGTGCCGGTAAAACCACCCTGGCACTCCACGCGCTTGCAGAAGTTCAAAAAGCTGGGGGACTAGCTGCTTTTGTGGATGCGGAACACGCCCTAGACCCGAGTTATGCCGCGAAAGTAGGGGTTGATATCGAAAATTTACTCGTGTCTCAACCGGATACGGGAGAAATGGCCCTAGAAATTGCGGACCAGTTAGTGCGATCGGCAGCAGTGGACCTGGTGGTGATTGACTCCGTGGCGGCCCTGGTCCCTCGGGCAGAAATCGAGGGCCAAATGGGCGACCCCACCATCGGGTTACAAGCGCGGTTGATGAGTCACGCCTTGCGGAAAATTACCGGAAACATTGGTAAATCCGGCTGTACGGTGATTTTCCTCAACCAGTTACGGCAAAAAATTGGCGGTTACGGCAACCCAGAAACCACCACTGGGGGAAATGCACTCAAGTTTTACGCATCGGTCCGTCTGGATATCCGCCGGATTCAAACCTTGAAAAAAGGCACGGAAGAATATGGAATTCGGGCGAAAGTTAAAGTTGCCAAAAATAAAGTCGCGCCGCCATTCCGGATTGCTGAATTTGATATTTTGTTCGGCAAGGGCATTTCTAATATGGGATGCTTGATTGACCTAGCAGAAGAAACCGGCGTGATTAACCGTAAAGGCGCTTGGTATAGCTACAACGGAGATAATATCGGTCAAGGACGGGATAATTCTCTGAAGTATCTGGAAGAAAATCTCCCCATCACCAACGAAATTGAGAAGAAGGTACGAGAACAGTTAGAACTCGGCGCAGTGGTTTCTGCCAACTCGGTGGGTCATTCTAATCG